>JAFUPO010000374.1 GCA_017481185.1 Clostridia bacterium
CCAAGGAGCCACGCTGCGGTTGGGGTTATGGTCGCTGGTCGGGGTGAAGGGATTCGAACCCCCGGCCCCATGCTCCCAAAGCACGTGCGCTACCAGACTGCGCTACACCCCGTTGCTTTCATCGCTCTCGCAAGCGACGAAATGAATTTTACACAAGATTCGCCCACTTGTCAAGGGGTTTTTTGAATTTTTTTTGCAGTTTTTTGAACATCGCCGTGAACCCCTTAATTTTCAAGGGTTTCCGCCTCGCCTGGCCGATCTTCTAGAATATCTCCCGGCTGGCAGTTGAGCACCTGGCAGATTTTATCCAGCGTCGAAAACCGGATGGCCTTAGCCTTGCCGGTTTTCAAAATCGAAATATTGGCCAGGGTGATGCCCACCTTTTGTGAAAGCTCCGTAACGCTCATTTTGCGCTTGGCCAGCATCACATCCAGATTCACAACCAGCATGACGCCGCCTCCTTAAATGGTCAGATCCGCCTCTTCTTTAAGCTGTGCCGCCTGGTCGATCAGATAGCCCAGCACATACAAAACCACTGCCGCCGACAGGGCCAAAAGGATCAGGCCCCCAAAAACCAGCCGGTAGAAGCCGCCCAGTACCTGCGCCCATTGGAGCCATATGAGGCCGATAACAAGCCACCCCGCCTCCCCTAGCGCCAGGGCAGAGGCCTTGCGCAGCCGCCGCCCATTGGCTCGGGAGAAGCTTTCATCCCGCCCGATGGCGGCAAACACCCGCCACGCCAGCACTAGCGCTGCATACACTAGAACAAAGCCCAAATTCACATAAACGATCCCCCAGGGAACCAGTGGCGCAAGCCCCGGCTGCCATAAAGCCGCCAGATGCGCAAACCGTGGCACCGGCACCAGGCCGATCATCAAAAGCGCGGCAAACACAAAGATCACCACTGCCTTTAGCAGCCCCGCCAGCACCCTGCGTGAATGAAGTAGCTTTGCCATACTGCCAGCCTCCTTTGTTTTTCATTTTGCATTATAATCGAAGCCACATCTTTTGTCAATATGTTTTTATTGTTTTTCGATAAATTTTGCTTGACTTTCAAAAAACTTTATGCTATTCTCCCGGCAAAAGGAGGGATCGTAATGATCGCACGAAAACATCCCTGGCTCTCTCTTAGCCTGTTAACTCTCTGGGGCCTTGCCTTATGCCACTGGCTGCTCTTTGGCACATGGGGATTAAATGTGGTCTGCCTTTACGGCCTGGGCGCGCTGCTTTGGCTGGGGCTTAGCGGCCCGACAGCCAAGGGCTGGCTTTGGCTTCTGATAGGCTGCGGCTACAGCCTGAGCTTCAGCCTGTTGGATCATTGGCTTCTTTCACCCCTGCTGGCTTTAGGCATCCCCCTGTGCTTTATCGCCTGGGCCTTGGGCGGCCTCCCCCGAAGCGGCTGGCAGGCTCTTGTGGATCTTTTTCCCTTTCAGTTTTCAGGCGCTGCATTTTCCCTATTGGGCGGCTGCCTGCGGCAAAAACAAAAGCTGGGCCGCATTGCCCTGGGCGTAGGCCTGGCCCTGCCCATCCTGTTGGTGGCCGCCCTCCTGCTCGCCTCCGCCGAGGAAGCCTTTGGCAGCCTCTTCACCCGGCTGTTCACAGGCTTCGGAGAGGAATTTCCAGTGTTAGCCATCAAGCTGTTTTTTGCGCTGATCATCGCCCTTTACAGCTTCTGCCTCATGCTCCGCAGCGCTCAGCCGCCCCAGGTAGCGGCCGCTGCCCGCCCCAAGGGCGATAGCCTGGTAGTCAGCGTGATGCTGGGGCTTTTGTGCGCCCTGTATCTTGTGTTTCTAGCCGTCTCCTGCCAGGTGCTGCCTCACCTGATCAATGCGCAGGCCGCCACCCTCAGCCGCTACGCCCGGCAAGGCTTTTTTGAACTGTGCGCTGCCGCCATGCTCAATCTAGGCGTTTTTCTGGCCGTAAACCGATTTGAAGGCGTGCAAAAAGGCTGGCCCCGGATACTCAGCCTCTTTCTGGCAGCTTTGACTCTGCTGCTCATCGCCCTGGCAGGGCTCAAAATGGGGTTATACATCCGCCTGTGCGGGCTGACGCTGATGCGCTTTTATACCGCCTGCTTTATGGGGGTGCTAGCTCTGTTCTTCATCGCGCTGATGGTTTCTCTGTTTCGCCCCTTCCCGGTGATTCGCTTAGGGGCTGTGATGCTGGCGGCCTCCCTTTTCGTGTTGGGTCTAACCAATGCAGAGGGCTTTATTGCTCATTCCAACGTGGATCGCTACCTTTCAGGCGATCTGCCCACTCTGGATTTGGTGCAGTATCGGCAGTTTCCCTACGCTGCCGCCCCTGCCCTGCTCAGGGCCTATGAGGAAACGGAGGATCCTGCCTTGAAGGCGGCGCTCCTTTCCTTCCTGCAAAGCCAGGCGGCGCCTTCCTCCAAGCCCCTGTGGGAGAGCAATAGGCAAGCCCGGCAGGCGCAGGCTCTTCTGGCGCCCTTTCAGCCGTAATTTTGCCGTTCTCTTTTGGCGCAACTTATGATAGAATATAAGTTGGCTTTTAATGCCGACTTTGTATCATAAGGAGACCCTATGAACGATATGCTTCGCGTAGATGTGCAATGCGCCGTCTACGCCTATGAGGAAGATGAAAAAAACGCCGTAAACGGCGTTTCCTTCCAGGCCGGCAAGGGCGAGGTCATCGCCATCCTGGGTCACAACGGCTCCGGCAAATCCACCCTGGCCAAATTATTAAACGCTTTGTACCTGCCCGCCCAAGGCCAGGTGCTCGTCTGCGGCCTTGACACCCAGAATGAAAAGGAA
>JAFUPO010000375.1 GCA_017481185.1 Clostridia bacterium
ATCACGATCAAAAAGCCCACAATGCCCAGCCAGAAGCAGATGTGCCAATATCGGCGCCGGCTGTATCCCTTGGCCTCGGCCATTCGGCTCATTTCACCGCTCAAAAATCCCCAGATGACCCCCAAAACAGCCGCTGTGAACAGCGCAATCATAAATACTTCCATCATTGTATCCTCCAGATTTTGTTGCCTGCTATTATAGCCTAAATCCTGGCACTTGACAATAAAAAGCCCGTTCAGCCCTTGACGGGGCAGCATTGATTAGCTTTTTCAGGCTGTTACAGGTATCCTTTTTTGCTGATTTCAACAGGAAACAAGTCGCCTTCTGTTGAATATAGAAGGAGAATTCATCCACCGCTGGGAGCTGATGGAAAATGAAAAGAAAGGGCCTCGCCTGGGGCGTTTGGGGGCTGGCAGCCTTTTTGTTTCTGCTGCTCATTCTCACAGCGGCGGAAGCATCCTGCCCGGAGGCGTCCATTCGCAGCTTTTCTGATGCCCTGTGGTATTCTCTGACGACGCTTACCACCGTGGGCTATGGCGATCTTTATCCCATATCGCCTGTTGGCCGCCTGATCGGCGGGACGCTGATGCTGATGAGCGTAGGCCTCTTGGCAGCGGTGATCGGCTGGGTTGTGGGGCTTGTTAAGGGGCTGCTGCCCAGGCTTGCCCTTTATGCTTTGCGGCGCAGCGACTGGTTTCTTTTTTCAGAGTTTAACGCGGCATCCCAAGCGCTGGCTGCGGATTTAGCCAGGCAGCATCCTGGCTGCGTGCGCATCTTTGGCAGCGCTGGCGATGGAAAGCCAAGGCAGAAGGGCTGCTTTTTTCTGCCTCAGAAGGTCACCGAGATCCTACCCTCAGCCGCCAAGAGCTCGGGCAAGCGCACGGTGTTTTTGATCAGCCCTGACCCGTTCAAAAATGTCAGCGATGCGTTGAAGCTTAAGGGCAGCCCGGCGGCGGTGTGCTGCCTGGGGCCTGAAAATCCATTGCTGAAGGGCGTTTCTTTCTTCGACCCCTTTGAGTTATGCGCCCGCCGTTTCTGGCAGGCTCATCCGTTAGAGGGGCATGAGGAGTGCGTGCTGATTGCAGGCAGCGGCAGCTACGCCCAGGCCTTGCTGGAAAACGCCCTCCTCTCCCAGGCCAGGCAGCCCTTCAAGCGCTGTGCCTACCATCTCTTTGGGGATTGGAGCCGCTGGCGCAGCCTGCACCCGGCCATAGGCCAAGCCCTGGCGGTGGAGGAAGACCGCCCAGGCATGGACGGCTTGTATTTTCACACCGGCAACTGGTTTGAGCATCAGGCTTTAATGGAGCGGGCCCAGCGGATCATTCTCTGCCATGAGGAGGAAAGCGAAAACCTTCGGGATGCGCTGGATTTCAGCCGCTGCTTTGCCGGGGGCCAGACCCTGTATGTGCGGGCCTTGCAGGCAGCGGTTCCTGGCATCGCCTTTGGCTTGGCTCATGATTTGTATACTGCTGAGATGGTGATGAAGCAGGGGCTGGACGCCCTGGCCCGCAGGATGCACGATACCTATCGCGCGCAGCATCCTCAGGCCCCCGCCTGGGAGCAATTGGACGCTTTTACCCAGGCCTCCAACCGGGCCGCAGCGGATCATGTGGCCACGAAAAAGCGGCTGCTGGCTGGTGAAAATTATAGCGCCCTCTCTCCCGGCAGGCGGGAGGAGATGCGGCGCTGCGAGCATGACCGCTGGCTGCGCTTCTACAGCCTGCACAACTGGCGCTTCGGCCAAGAGAAGGATGCCCGGAGCCGCCGTCATCCCTGTATGCTGCCCTATGAGCAGCTGAGCGCCGCTGACCAGGCTAAGGATGATTACGCTTGGCAGCAGATGGAGGAATCCTCATGACAACCGTTGCCTTTATTGTGCTGATCGCCGCCCTGTTCATGGCGGCGGTTGTGAACCTGGCCCTGGAAAGCGTGGTAAAAAAGCGAGTGCTGGCTGTGGCGGCGGCAGCGGCGGGATGCCTGGGCATCCTGCTTTACGGTTATGGCTTCTGCTGGGTGTATGGCTTTACGCCCCTGGCGTTTTTAAAGGCGCTGTTTGCGCTGTGCCGTATGTTCAGCGGCGTGAACGATCTGGCCTCCATTCAGGCAGCGCCCCTCTTTGCCAACGAAGGGGTGCTGACCCTTTTCTGGTTGGCTCACTTTTTGGGCTTTTATGTGACGGCTGGAGCGGCCATCAGCGTCATCGGCGGCAAGCTTTTGCGCCGGTTGCGGGTGTTGCGGCTGCGCCGGGGCCCGTTGGTGATCATTTTCGGGGTTAATGCCCAGTCCCTTGCCTATGGCCGCAGGCAGGCAGCTCTGCACCGGGCGGTGCTGTTTGTGGACGAGGGATGCGATCCGGCGATGGAAAGCGCTATCCACGGGGCTGGGGCGGTGTTTGAAAACGCCGCCGATGCCCTAAAGCCTACGGCGGGCTTCCTGCGCCGGGTAGGCATGGCCCCTGGGAAACGCGCCATGGAGGTAGCTGCCCTTTATGCCGATGGGGTTAAAAACCTGGCCTTTGCCCGCCAGCTGCTTGACGCTGGTGAAAAGCTGGGCCTTGAGCCCCGGCAGATGAGCCTTTTGCTAAGGGGCGTCGAGGAAGAAACGGCGGCTCCCCTGATAGCCCGGGGGCAAAGCGGCGGCTTTGGCAGCGTTATGGCCTTTGATGATTATACCCTGGCGGCCCGGCTGCTGATGCGGCAGCTGCCTCCCTGCGATACCCTGCCCTTTGGGGAGGATGGCCGGGCTCAGAAGAATTTTCACGGGGTGCTGGTGGGCTTTGGGCGCATGGGCCGAGCGGTGATGGCTCAATGGCTGATGAACGGCCAGTTTGAGGGCAGCGCCTTCCAGCTGGATGTGTTCGATCCCCAGCCCCAGAGCGGCCCTATCTTTGGCCATCCCATGCTGGAAGCTTATGATGTGCGCTTTCACGAGGCTGACGCAGCCTCCATGACCTTTTACCGTTTTCTTAATGAGCACTTGACAGATATTCGGTGCCTGTGCTTGTGCATGGGGGATGAGGCTGTAAATAGCGAAATCGCCCGGGATGTGCAGGCCTGGCTCCGCAGCCGGGGCACCGATATTTCTCTGTGCGCCTGCACCCCTGCGGGGGTCTGGTGTTTTGATAGCAGGGCCTCGGAGCCCCGGTATGAAAGCCTGTATGCCAGCAGCGTTCTGGATCTGAACGAGATGGATCGCATGGCCATGGCCGTTAACCAGGCCTACTGCGCTGCCAACGGTAAAACAGCTGAGGAAAACTGGCGGCACTGCGATGCTTTCAGCCGCTTAAGCTGCCGGGCCTCCGCTGACTTTTACCCGGCCATGCTGCGCTCCGCTGGGCGCACCCGGGAGCAGATCGCCCAGGGCCAGTGGCCCCCTGCGCCACCGGTCGTTGAAAACCTGGCCCGCACCGAGCATCTGCGCTGGTGCGCCTTCCACACGGTGATGGGCTTTAGACCCATGAGCGCCGAAGCCTTTGAGGCCCGGGCCCAGCAGTATCTCAAGGAGGTTAAAGAAAAGGGCGCTTCCAGCCTTCGCATCGGCAAGGATCTTAAGGGCCGCGCCCACGCCTGCCTCATCGACTGGGAAGAGCTGGATCAGCTCTCCCAGCGTGAAAATGCCATTACCAAAGGCCAAGTGGATTACAAACAGATGGATCGCGATAACGTACTGGCGCTGCCTGGTATTCTGGGTGGCCATGAGCATCAAGGAGGCCAGGCATGAAGAACGACATCTTTATCAGCTACCGGCGGGATGGCGGCGATATAACCGCTATGTACATTTATCAGGCCCTGAAAGAGCGGGGCTATGATGTGTTCTATGACCTGGAGGTGCTGCGGGCGGGCAAGTTTAACGAGGCCCTTTTGGAAAGCATCCGCATTTGCCAAGACTTTGTGCTGGTGCTCTCGCCCCATGCCCTGGATCGATGCAGCGATGAAAACGACTGGGTGCGCAAGGAGATTGCCGAGGCCCTGCGCTTAAAGAAGAACATCGTGCCCATCCTATTGAACGGTTTCGTTTTTCCGGAGCATTTGCCCCAGGAGATTGATGACATTCGCTATCAAAACGGCCTCTCCGCCACCACGGAATATTTTCAGGAGAGCATGAACCGTTTGTGCAGCCGCTACCTTAAGGCCAAACCCCATAAAAAGAAAGGCAAGGCGATTGCAGCGGCAGCCGCCGGGCTGGTGGCGGTGCTGGCAGTCTTTGGGGGCTGGTTCTTTCTGGCCAGGCCGGGCAAGGGGCCCCAGGCGCAGCCAGTTGCGGGGGTTTCGCCCGATACCATTGGGGTGATCCCATCGGCCTCCACTCCCTTGCCAACAGAAATGCCCGTAACTGAGAAACCCCTGATGATCAGCGATAATCTGCCTGAGACGTTTAATAACAACGGCAACTATGGCCAGGCCCCGGTGTTTGGCAATCAGGAGCTGACCCGTGAGCAGATCCGAACGGTCACCTTTCTGGATTCCCTGGAGGCTGCCGACGAAAACGCCTGGGATGTATCCGCCCAAGGCAACCGAAGCGTTCTGGCCTGGACGAAGGCGTTCGGCCAGGGCCATGACCTGTACATCGCCGGGGAGGGAGGCGTGACCCTTGCTCCCGCCGACGATGGGGACTACTCCATGTTTGCCGGGTATGTGAACGCCATAGACATCCGCTTCAACGGCTGCGTGGATACCTCCCTTTTGACCTCAATGCAGGGGATGTTTGACTCCTGTGCCCAGCTAAAATCATTGGATCTCACCGGTTGGGATACCTCTCAGGTGGTGATGATGGCAGCTATGTTCAACGACTGTGAAGGCCTCAGAGAAGTGGTTTTGCCCGACGGCTTTGTGACCAAAGCGGCCGGAAATCTGGATCTGATGTTTAGAAACTGCCTGGCTCTGGAATATGTGAACACCGTTGGTTGGGACACCTCCAATGTGGAGAGCATGGTCGACATCTTTGCCAGCTGCAACGCCCTTGTGCGGCCAGATACCAGCGGCTGGGCGCTGAAGCAGATTCAAAATCGGCCGGTGGTTCGCTTTGATGCCCTGGCGGAGGGGATCCCCTATCAGCAGACCCCGGTGCTGGGCCGCGAGACCCTTCTGCGCGAGCAGGTGGCCTCCATCACCTTCCTGCCCGCCAGGGCGGGCCATTCAGATGATTGGTGGGATGTGTCCGCCGCCGGAGATGATTCAGTATGGGCCTGGACGGAAACCCGCGAGGACGGCCTCGTTGACCTGTATATCGGCGGCGATGGGGGCGTAGCCTTCCCCGATGCCTCTTTAGAGGGTTATGACGGGAACGATTACCCCTTCTTTACCGGCTATGTAAAGATGGAGCATATTGAATTCAACCACTGCGTTGATTTTTCGGCGGTTCTCTCAGCCCACGCCCTGTTCGAAGGCTGTGAGAAGCTTCTGGAAATTGATCTGAGCGGGATGGATTTTTCTCGGACGCGGGCCTTCAGCTCTATGTTTGTAAACTGTTCAAGCCTCCGGCGGGCCATTTTGCCCGCTCTGGTGGGAAAATATGCCGAAAACCTGGACTGGATGTTTGGCAACTGCACCCAGCTTGCTGAAATCGATATGACCGGTTGGGACACCTCCGGCCTCAGGTCTGCCCAGGATACGTTCAACAGCTGCATAAGTTTGGCGGAGGTGGATCTCTCCGGCTGGGACACCTCCCGCCTGGAGGCCATCAACGGCATCTTTGAACACTGCACCGGCCTGGAGCGGGTGAATGTCAGCAATTGGAACACCTCCCGGATCCATAACATGGCGGCAGCCTTCGCGTTCTGCGGCAGCCTCACGGAACTGGATCTTTCCGGTTGGGATACCTCCCAGATCACTGATATGAGCGGAATGTTTCAGGGCTGCCACAGCCTGACCACCCTGGATCGCAGCGGCTGGGTCTATCATCCGCAGGTGAATACCGAAGATATGTTTTTAGAATGTTACCAGCTCCAAGGCGTGTGAGCGCACATCAAAAGGCCGCCGAAGCGTTTGCTTCAGCGGCCTTAAACATCTTATTGAAGGGTATAGGTCATCTCCACTCCCGCGGTGACCTCCAGGGTTTGAGAGAGGATGGGGGTAGCTGCCCCGGCGGCTGCATCAAGGTTTTTGACACTGCGGTAGGCAGGATAGCTTGACTGGATTTCAGTGATGGAGACCAGGTCTCCCAGCGTGCGGCCTGCGGCCTGGGCCATCATTGCCGCCTTGCGCTGCCCCTCCTGAACAGCGGCCCGAAGGGCCTCGTCTTGGGCTTGGGCCTGGGCGGAGGATCCGAAGGAAATGTCATAGGCCTGGTTGGCCCCGGCAGCGATACCCGCATCCAACACGGCGGCAGCGTTGTTAAGATCCCGCACGGTGATGGCCAGCATATTCTCCACCCGATAGCCGGTTACGCTCATGCTGTCGCTGGTGTAATCATACACGGGGGTCAGGTAAAAGCTTTGGGTGGCAATGTCCTTTTCCTCCACCCCCTGGGCCTTGACTGCTGCCAAAACGGCCTGGATGATCAGGGTGTTTTCAGCCTGCGCTTCCTGAACGGTTGCAGCGCTGGTCTGAGCCCCCAGGGTTACGGTGGCATAGTCCGGCTGGAGGGAAACGGAGCCGGAGGCTGTTACGGTGATCACCGCCTCTGCCCCCAAGGCGGGCAGGGTCCACAGGATCAGGGCCAATGTTAAAATCAATAAGCGCTTCATTGGTTTTTTCGCCTTCCTTTGCGGATAATATACAGGGCCAGCCACAGCCCCAGCAGGATGACCAGCCAGGGAGCGCTGGCTGCGATAAACACGGTCATGGCCTGGAAGAACTCGCCCATGGCTTTCAAAGAGGCCTCAAAGCCTGCCTGGATACGCTGCCCCAGGGGCACGGCCTTTTCCTGGGCGGTCTCCCCCAGGGCTTCCTCCCTGAGGGAAACGTTTACGGCGGTGTAATCCACCTGCCGGTCCGTGGACTTTAATTGGCTCTCGTAGGCATCGATCTGGTACTGGGTCTCTGCGATGGCGGATTCCAGCTCAATCAGGTCTGCCATTTCGGTGGCGGCTGCCAGCATGGTTTGCAGCCGTTCCATTTTAGTTTTCTGGGTATTCAGCCGGGCCTGGGTATCCTGGTAGGAGGCGGTCACGTCCCGGGCGCTTTCAGAAAGTGACGTTACCCGGCCGATGGTTTCCAGTTGGCCCCGGGCTGCCTCCAATTGATCGGCGGGGATGCGCAGGGTCATTTCTCCCCGGCGCATTTCCCCCTGAGCCGTATCCCCGGTTTGCCAGGCGTACTCCACCCAGCCTCCCAGGGAGGCGCACAGGGCTTTGATTTTTTCGGTATCCCCTTCAAAATCCGTGGTTCGCAGCGTCACATCCAGGGTACGGATGATCTTTTTATTTGCCTGCGCCGCTCCCGAATCGGCAGTGGCGGTCACCATGCCGTAGGCAGTGTCGTCATAAGCCGCTTCCTCCGCCGCCAGCATCACGCCGTTTTCCGCCGTGCCGGAAACCTTTGCCATGCTGCGGGTCATTTGGGGCGCTGTCGTCAGGTTCAATTGCTCCTGGGTCATAAGCGTACCGCCCACCAGGAACACCACAGCGGCGGCCATGGCGGCCAGGCCCCGCCACATGGGCTTTTTCTTTTGCATATTCATGGCTTCCTCCTTCACGGCATCGCGCCAGCCGGTTTGGAAGCTTTCAGGCAGGGGTGAATCGTTATCCTGCGCTGCCAGCTCCGCAAGAAGGGCATCCAGTTCATGATCCTTCATGGGTTCGCCCTCCTTTCGTTTAATTGGACGCTGGTATTTTCAAAAAGTTCCCCCTGGGGGCTTAAAATCAGTTTGAGTTTTTCTCGGGCTCGGTTCAGGCGGCTTTTGACAGTGCCCAAAGCTGTGCCGGTGATATAGGCGGCCTCCTCATAGCTTTTGCCCTGGAGCTGGCAGAGAATGAGCGCCTCCCGCTGCTCCGGGGGAAGCATCTGGATGGCGGCGGCCAGCGCTTTCATGCGCTCCTTTTTTTCCAGGGCCTTTTCAGGCGTTAGGGCGGTATCTGAGGGTGTGAAGCCAGCTGCGGTCAAAGCCTCCAGGCTTTCCTGGGGCCTGCGCTTTTGCCTGCGCAATTCATCCAGGCAGGCGGTGTAGGCGAGGCGGTACAGCCAGGTGGAAAGCTGGCAGTCGCCCCGAAAGCTCTTTAGGCTTTTGTAGGCCCGCACCAGGGCCTCCTGGGCGCAGTCCTGAGCGGTTGGTTCATCGCCCACCAAGCGCAGGCAGGTGAAATACACCCCCCGCTCCAGGGGAGCCATCAGTTCCTCAAAAGCCCGGTGATCGCCTTTCTGGGCCCGGGCTAAAAGAAGCTCATTGCCTTGCATAGCACCCTCCCGCCATTGTTTTTTGTTTGCACTTTTATAACGAATAAGGGTTTTTCTTTCTTCCCGGGGTTGACAGGGTTTCTTTTTGCATGGTATCATACCGTCAATCAAATATCCACCCCAAATGCGATAACGAAGACAAGGGTCTTTGCCTCTGCTTTTAGAGAGCCGGCGGTTGGTGCAAGTCGGCAGCACGCAGTTTCCCGCATCACTTCTGAGCAGCCTTTCTGAACAGCAATCAGTAGGGAAGGACGGCGCCGCGTGATAGGCTAGGGCTTGTTGGAGCCGGAGTTTTGAGTTTTCCCCTTGGGGAATTCTTTTGTGGAACACCAGACGGCTTAACTTGCCCCCTGCCAATTTGGCTGGGGGATTTTTGTATCCATTTTTTAAGGAGGATGACCATGAACCAGATTCAATTGATCGCCCTGAGGATTCGGGACCTGCGAGACATTATGGGCCTTAGCGAAGAAACGGTAGCGGAGCGCTCCGGTATCTCCCTGGAAGATTACAAGGCATATGAGACCGGCGAAAAGGATTTTTCCTTCTCCCACCTGTTCAACATCGCTGAAACCCTGGGCGTAGACATCTCCGACCTGCTCACCGGCGAAAGCCCCAAATTGAAGGGCTATGTGCTCACCCGCTCCGGCCAGGGCCTGGCCTTTGACCGGCGCAAGCAGTACCATTACCAGCACCTGGCCTACAACTTCTCCAACAAGCTGGCCGAGGCCTTTATCGTAACCGTGGAGCAGGACGCTCCCGGCGCGGTGAAGCAGGCGCACAGCCACGAAGGACAGGAGTTTGACTATGTGCTGGAAGGCTACCTGAAATTGAACCTGGGCGGCAACGACCTTCTCCTCTCCCCCGGCGACTCCATTTATTATGACAGCGCCCTGCCCCATGCCATGTACGCCATGGAAGGCGACTGCAAATTCATCGCCGTGGTGATCAAGGATCCCAGCAAGGAAGAAAAGGAGTGAATGGTTTATGAAGCCACTGTATCATGAATATATGGACGTAACGGGCGACTTTATCAACTATGAGGATTTCAACAAGAACTTCCGCATCAAGCGCCCTGATTCCTTTAACTTTGCCTACGACGTAGTGGATCGCTACGGCAAAGAGGATCCTACCCGCGAGGCTCTTTTGTGGACCAATCCCGAAGGGGATGTGGTAAAATACGACTTTGAACGCATGATGTTGGATTCCAACAAGGCCGCAAACTACTTTAAGTCAATCGGCGTTAAGAAGGGCGACGCGTTCATGCTGATCCTAAAGCGCCACCATGAGTTCTGGCCCATCATCATGGCCCTGCATAAGATCGGCGCGGTGACCATCCCCGCTACCCACCTGCTCACTGCCAAGGACATCCGCTATCGCTGCAACGCGGCGGACGTATCCGTTATCGTGGCCACCGAGCACACCAGCGTTGTGTGCAACGCCATCGACGAGGCGGCCCCGGACTGCACCCACTTAAAGCACAAGGTTGTCGTTCGCACCCAGCGGGAGGGCTGGCTCAGCTACGATGAGGGCTTTAACGCCGCCTCCCCCGAATGGGAAAAGCCCACCGGCGACGACTATCCTCAGAATGAAGACCTGATGCTGCTCTATTTCACCTCCGGCACCACCGGTATGCCCAAGATGGTGACCCATAACTTCCTCTACCCCCTGGGCCACATCCTCACCGCCGTGTACTGGCTCCAGGTGCAGGACCGGGGGCTGCACCTCACCGTGTCTGAAACCGGCTGGGCCAAGTCCGTTTGGGGCAAGCTTTACGGCCAGTGGCTGGGCGGCAGCTGCGTGTTCGTGTACGATTTTGACAAGTTCAAGGCTTCGGAGCTTTTAGAGATGATCGGCAAGTTCCACATCACCACCTATTGCTCGCCCCCCACCATGTACCGCTATATGCTCCAGGAGGACTTTTCAAAGTACGACCTATCCAGCCTCAAGCACTGCGCCGTGG
>JAFUPO010000376.1 GCA_017481185.1 Clostridia bacterium
ATTACATCCTTGACACTGAGGAACTTGCCAGCGACGTCCAACGCAGCCTTCCAATGTATGATGCTGTTGATGAAGTGAGGATCAAGTTGGAGCTGGCAGACAATAGGTTGATTTGGTGGGAAGGCAGAGAGGATGTAACGGTTTTGAACGAACTGGATTCAAAAAGACTCCTTGATGAAATTTCCTCGATCGGGTATGGCGGCGAACGAATTATGACGATTGAAAAGGCAGAGGCGACAGAGATTCCTTTAGCTACGAGCACCCCTGCCCCATTGCGTACGCTTGAACCAAGAGAGTATTCTTTGTCTTCGACACCTGCGCCGCGTGTGGCAAACTAATTGTAATCAAGCGATGGATATGGTAAACTACCCCTGCCTGCGATGATGCAGTCTGGGGTAGTTGCGCTTCGTCAGGGCACTGAAACGCATACCATTTGCATTTTTCACATAGTTATCGTATAATCATTATGTCCATCCGACAGATGGAGATACGATACAGGTTTAAGGAGGGTATTTTCGTGAAGCTGATCGTTGCGATCGTCCAGGATGAAGATGCTTCCCGTGTGGTCAATCAATTGATGAAGTCGGGCTTTGGGGTGACCAAGCTGGCAACCACTGGCGGCTTTCTCCGCGCAGGCAACACGACCCTTTTAACAGGTGTTGAAGATGATCGGCTCGAGGATGCTCTGAATGTGATCGAGTCTGTATGCAAATCCCGCAAGCAGATTGCCACCTCCCACACTTCCATGGCCGGCGTATCGGGGATGTATTCTCCATATCCCATTGAGGTAACGGTAGGCGGCGCAACGGTTTTTGTGCTGGTTGTGGACCAGTTCATTAAAATGTAAAGCCAACCAGTGAAAGGGTGCTGTTCATTGACCAATCTTGCCCAGGAAGGGCAGAAGCGTGCGCCCGCCTTTCAGGATTTCGAAGGCCAGGGCGCTGTTTTTCACAGCCTAAGGAAGGATCTGGCTCTGGGCCAAGGAGTGCACGCTTACTTGTTTTGCGGCCCGCGGGGCGTGGGCAAGCGAACGCTGGCAGCGCTAACTGGCCAGGGCTTTTTGTGCAACGGCCCGACAAAGCCCTGCGGCCAGTGCCCTGCCTGCAAGCGCGTACTGGATGGCAACCATCCTGATGTAACGGTGGTGCAAAGCGAAAAAACCATCGGCGTGGATACCATTCGAGAGCTGCTGCGCCAGGCATCGGAGCATACCTATGAGGGAGGGCGGCGGATCATTCGCATTGAAGGGGCTGAAAAAATGACCCCTCAGGCCCAAAATAGCCTGTTAAAAACCCTGGAGGAGCCCAATCAGGAGACCGTTTTTCTGCTTACTTGCGATGATGTTACTCGGCTTTTGCCCACGATCATTTCGCGCTGCCGAATGCTTAAGCTTCACCCATGGCCAGATGCATATATTTCACAGGTATTAGCCAATCAAGGAATCAGCCCCGAGCGGGCGAATCTTGCAGCCTCGGTCAGCAGCGGAAGCATCGGCGCTGCTTTAGCCTGCGCCGGAGACGATAGCTATTGGGAGCGCCGAGAGCAGCTTTTAAAGACTGTATTTTCGCTGAAGGATACCGGCGGCATCTGTCAGGTCAGCGCCTTATACAAGGAAGCCAAGGATGTGGCGGATGAGTGGCTCTCCACCGTCGAAGGGATGATTCGTGAAGTGATGCTGGTGCGTTTGCAGCAGCGAAGCCAGCAGAGCCTTGAGGGCTACCCTCAGCCTTGGCAAAGAGCTGCCAGGGAAGCGCCGTTGGAAACCTTTGATGCACTGCTGACAGCTGTATTCAATGCAAGGCGTCTTAAAGCAAATCAGGTAAACTGGCAGGCAGCAATGGAAACGCTGCTGCTTTCGATAACGGAGGAATTAAAACCATGGCAACTGTAATCGGCGTTCGCTTCAAGAACGCGGGTAAACTGTATTTTTTTGATCCAGGTCAGATGTGGCCAACCGCCGGTGACTTTGTGGTAGTGGAAACTGCCAGAGGCATTGAGTTTGGCGAAGTAGTAATCGGTGTGCGGGAGATTGACGACAGCCAGATTATCGCCCCGCTGAAAAAGGTTGTGCGGGTGGCCAGCGCTCAGGATGTAGAGCACGCTCAAGAAAACGCCCGCAATGAGAAAGAGGCTTATAAGATCTGCCAGAAAAAGATCATTGAGCACAAGCTGGATATGAAACTGGTGAGTGTTGAGTACACCTTTGATAACAGCAAGATTCTGTTTTATTTCACTGCCAACGGGCGGGTGGACTTCCGCTCTCTGGTTAAGGATCTGGCATCCGTTTTCAAAACCCGTATTGAGCTTAGGCAGATCGGCGTACGCGACGAAGCGAAAATGCTGGGTGGTTTGGGCCCTTGCGGTCGGCCCATTTGCTGCGGCGCTTTCTTAGGCGACTTCCAGCCTGTATCCATTAAGATGGCAAAGGAACAGAATCTGTCTTTGAATCCCACCAAGATTTCAGGCGTATGCGGGCGCTTAATGTGCTGCCTGAAATACGAGCAGGAAACCTACGAGCAGACCCGCAAGCGGATGCCCAAGGTGGGCAAAGAGGTCATTACCCCCGATGGCGTTGGCGTGGTTTGGGATATTAATGTCATTAAGGAAACTGTGAAGGTGCGCATCCAGAAGGGGGATTCCAGCGAGCTTAAGGATTTTGGCATCGATGAAATTCAGCGCCCTGCTCAGCCAGCACAGCAGCCAAAGGAAAAGGCCAGCGAGAGCGATAAGGCTGAAAAAGGGGAGAGGGGAGCAAAGGGCGAGCGCAAGCCTCGAAACGATGAAAAACCACCTCGCCGGGAGAAGGCTGACAAGGACGTTAACGACGAGAAGCAGCCCAGTAGCGATCTGCCGAAGGATGAAGCTACTGCAAATGAAGAAGAACGCAAAGAACCTAAAGCGCAAAAGGAAGAGGTCAAGCCTGCCGTTTCGCCTTGGCAGCAGGCGGTGGCTGCTGCCTTGAAGGCAGCCCAGCAAAATACCCAGCCGGCAGAGCCTACAGAGCCTGAAGAACCCGCCGAGGAAGAAGATGCTGAAGTCCTCCGTGAGCAGGATATGCTGGATGGAAAAGCGTAAAATTCTGCCGTGTATCTTGAAATATTCCTTTGAGGGTGGTATGATATAGGGGTATTATAGCAGACATACATGGTCTGATATAGTTGAATGACGCCGAAGGAGGTGAAACCACCATGGCATACAAGATTACTGACGATTGCATCAGCTGCGGCGCTTGCGAGGCCGAATGCCCCGTGCAGGCGATTGCTGAAGGCGACGGCAAGTACGAGATCGACGCTGAAAAGTGCATCGAGTGCGGCGCTTGTGCTGACGTTTGCCCTGTGAGCGCTCCTGTCCAGGAATAATTTAAACAAAAAGCAGGCAGATGGTGATTTATCATCTGCCTGCTTTTTTATATGCTTTTTGTGCCGCATTTATCACAGTAACCGCTGTTTTGCTTAAAACGAGTTCCACACTTGCGGCAATAGATATAGGGCTCAGATTCAGGGGCAAATGCAAGGTAATCTTCGCTGGCCTGATCGCCACGGCTTTCTAGCTTGCCGTAGAGGACAACTTCGACGCAGTCTTCCGGAGAGGGGAGACACTTGCCTCTGGCGCTTGCATACAGATATAAATCGATATTTTCAGACCCAATCACCGGTCTGTATGCCTTTGGCAGCGTATTCATCGTGCACTTCAATCGCCACTCTGCATAGAAACTATACAAAATGGCAATCAGGAAGAAAGCAAAAAGGCTCCACAATAGAAAGTTTGTTTTAGCCGCGAAAGCCATAAGCCCTGTGATAATCGCAGGGATAAACGCAAGGGCGCACCAATTGAGAATGGTTGGATTCATTTGCCACGAAGGCTTTTTGCCACACTTAGTGCAGCTGGTGCTATCAAGCGAAAGGTTATAGAGCACATCTTTAGGATGGCCGCAGGGGTCTGTTACAATATTGAAAGCTTCCTCAAGCCATTGGGTTTTTGCCATTTCTTTCGCACGCCGTTTTGCTTCTTCGTGCTTTGAGCGGCTAAAAGCTGATGTTGAAACCTGACGAACGCACCTTGTTTTGCCTGGAGAAAAGTTTAACTCGACGCAATGCTCGCATTTCCAGCAGGCATAAACGGATGTTGTGACAGTTGAGGTATAAACAGTTCGATTGGCCAATTTCTCTTTCTCCTTTATTTTCCGACAATCAGGTTGAAGCTATTGGGTCACACTGAGCGCGTCAAGCACAAAAACCTTGCCGATTTCCGATTCCAAACCGTCGCACACCTGCTCAGGCAAATCAATCATCCCAGTGATACGAAGAGGTGCGCTTGGGCTGTATGCAAGCGTTTTATAACTGGCTTCGTACTGCGAATAGTTACCGCCCGGATAGCGCTGATAGAAAATGGAGGCCCAAATGATTTTGCCTTCAACGGTTTGGCAGCGGCAAATGACTTCATGCAAGTATTCATCACCAATAGGAATACCTCTGCTGGTTGTTTCCCGCCTGTATACGAAATAGACAGGTTCCACATGAACAACATCCACGTACACATTGGTGTAACGCTCATGCATCTCGTCAGTGGCCATGTTTCTTGGTTGATCGTAATACGCTCTGTCATTTATATCTTTGACGATCAGTAAAATGGCCAAGGCCGCAACAACAAGGATAAGCACCCTTTTGAGTTTGCGATTGTGACCATTCGCTTTAGCCGTTTCAATGGTTCGAGCCTCATATGCTCTTGCGTATTCGCTCTTAATACGATCAAACTTATCAAGTTTCTCATCGCGGACGTTCGCATTTGCCTGGGCGTGGGAGCCAGACACCAGCCTGCTGCCGCATTTCTGGCAGAATACGCTGTCTCCAGGGAAAACACTATAACACTTGGGGCAGACAATTAGGCTATCTGTGTCAGCACAGTCCTGCTGAGCGGTTGCTTCCGTTGCGGACTCATTTTCTTGGCGCGATACTTCAATTCGAAGAAGTGCCGCTAATTCAAGCGCACCCCAATGGTCATCAATCAGCTGAACCTGACCGGCATCTTCGCCTTTTGAATGTAAAGAATAGTAAAGATCATAAAAGTGGCGATACGCGTGATCAGGCAAGTCGCAGTAAAACTGTTCTTTTTCAATATCAGAAACATCCAAAAGAGAAATAGTCTCTTTGCCTGTATTACAGCTGTAAATAACATAATCGAAATCGAAAGTCGGGTTTTCAAAAAGCGATTGGCGGGCAACCAATGCCTTGCAGATTTCAATAATCCTGTCGTCTCGCCCCCGTTCCAGGCAGGTAACCTTTTCAATAAATTCAGAAACGCTGTGAACGATACGCATGGTTTTGTATGAGAATAGGCCAGCGCTGGATGAAAGCCGCTGAGCGGTGGCTGTAATCTCATTCACTTTGGCATCGTAGTCAGGCGAGTTTTTATCTACTACCCAGATCATGGCCCGGTGTTTTTCATCGGTATAGACAAAATCATATGTTAAGGGAACCTGTGAATGACACTTGGGGCATTGGGCCAGGAAGTAATCGCCGCTGATGAATTGTTCGATCTGAGCTCCAGAATTGTCTGCGTCAATGCTGGTGTAAGTATCCGCTTCAAACAACTCTCCGCATTTTTGGCAGCAAACCGTTGTTTTGCTTGAAATAGTCATTATAAGGCCTCCTGCGAAGCTTTAAAAAAGTCTGCTTTTTTTAAGTATACACCCAGCTGCTTCACAATTAAAGACAGAAGTATGTTTTCTGTCTGTTTTTATTGCCTTGCATTTCTTCTAAAGGCCGAGTATAATAACAAAGATATTGCTTTGCTTAATAAGGAAGGGGCGTATTCAAATGAAGCTTGGGGTTGTGGGTCTGCCCAATGTGGGCAAGAGCACCCTTTTTAATGCCATTACCAAGGCTGGCGCGCAGGCCGCCAATTACCCTTTTTGCACCATCGAACCTAATACTGGCGTGGTGATGGTGCCTGATAGCCGTTTGGATGTGCTGGCTCAGATGTATAATCCCAAGAAGGTGACTCCCACCACCATTGAGTTTGTAGACATCGCCGGTCTTGTGAAGGGCGCCAGCCGCGGCGAGGGGCTGGGAAATAAGTTTTTATCTCACATCCGTGAAGTTGATGCTATTGTTCATGTGGTGCGCTGCTTTGAGGATGAGAACATCATTCATGTGGACGGCTCCATTGATCCGGCCCGAGATATTGAGACCATCAATCTGGAGCTAATCTTCGCTGACATGGAAACCGTGTCCCGCCGCCAGGAAAAGGCTAAGAAGATGTTTAAGTCTGGCGATAAAAAGTTTGCTTTGGAGGCAGAGGTGGCTGAACGCCTTTACGCTCATTTGGAAAGCGGCAAGCCTGCTCGCACTTGCACCTTTAATGAGGACGAAAAGGCTGTGGTCGATAGCTGGTTTCTTCTCACCGATAAGCCTGTGATCTACGCCGCCAACATAGGCGAGAACGATCTGGGGAAAGATGAAAAGGACATCCCTGGCATTGCCAAGGTGCAGGCCATTGCCGAATCCGAAAATGCCGAGATGCTGGTGATCTCAGCGCAGATTGAAGAGGAGATTGCTCAGATGGAACCGGAGGAAAAGGCCGAGTTTCTGACGGATCTGGGCATTGGCGAAAGCGGTTTGGATCGGTTGATTACCAAGTGCTACCGCCTCCTGGGCCTGATCTCTTTCCTCACCGCCGGTTCTGATGAGTGCCGTGCATGGACCATCAAGGAAGGCACCAAGGCTCCTCAAGCTGCTGGCAAGATCCATACGGATTTTGAGAAAGGCTTTATCCGTGCCGAAATCGTGCCCTTTGATCAGCTGGTGAAGGAAGGAACCATGGCCGCCTGCCGTGAAAAGGGCCTGATCCGCTCCGAAGGCAAGGAATATGTGATGAAGGATGGGGATATTACCCTGTTCCGCTTCAACGTGTAAGAAAGAAGGAGTTACATGGGCCGCATTGCTTATCTGATCAAGCGCCTGCTTAAGATGGATTACAAGGCCATGTGGAAAACCACGGACCTGTTAAAAGAGCGCAGCGGCAAAAGCCGCTTGTGGCTGCTTTGCGATATGTTCAAGTGCGCTGTTCAATACAACGCAGGCTATGTTGATTACAAGATCGCCCAAATGTATCGCCTGAACGACGCTCAGCGCCGCACGGTGATCACCCGCGGCATTTCCAACAGCATTGTGCGCCGCATGAACGATAAGGCCTACTGGCATTTCTTTGATGACAAGGCGCAGTTTAATACCCTTTTTGCCGATCAGGTCAAGCGGGATTGGGTGCTCATCAATGGCGAAGCAACGCCGCAGAAGCTAGCCGCTTTTTTACAGAAAAAGGTTCAGGCCATCGGCAAGCCTCTGGAAGGATCTAGCGGACAGGGCATCCAGCGCTATACGGAGGCTGACTGGGCTCAGGGAGCTGAAGCCTTCCTGACAAAACTAAGGCAGGATGGTATTGGCATCCTTGAGGAGATTGTTGAACAGCATCCTGATATGGCTTCTTTATGCGCTACATCGGTCAATACGGTGCGCATTGCTACCCTATTAGGGGATAAAAAGCAGGGCATTGTATATGCGTTTCTGCGCATTGGTAACGGCAAGGTCATGGATAACGTGGACTGCGGGGGCATGGCCGCCCGCGTGGATCTAGCAACCGGCAAGCTGCTGACCGTTGGGGCCGACAAGCAGGGCAACACCTTCACCCATCACCCCAAAACCGGCACGCCCATTGTGGGGTTTCAAGTGCCCTATTGGGAGGAGGCTAAGGCCATGTGCCTGCAAGCAGCCAATAAGGTGCCCCAAATGCGCTTTGTTGCTTGGGATGTTGCGATTACACCCCAGGGGCCCCGATTTATTGAGGGCAACTCTTTTCCCAGTCACGCCATTCCTCAGTTTGCTGCTCATTACCCGGATGGCATAGGCATCCTCGGGGAGTTTAAAAAATTTATTGATCTGTAAAAGCTCCTGCCTTTCCCTGCGCGGAAAGGCCTTTTGCTACGAAGATCCATCCGCCTAAGATCAAATTCATCATGGGTTGCTTCTGGCGTGCTTTTGTAGCAAATGACACAATATGTAAAGCATAAAAAGATTGTATTTTCGTCGTTTTCAATGTATAATAATTAGGGTTCATCTATAATGTAATGTCTATGGGAGGTCAGCTGATGTACAAATTGCTTCTGGCGACGGATCGGCAGGAGATCAGAGACGTCTTTGAGCAGGTGGAATCCTGGGAGGCATTGGGCTTTCGTACGCCTAGAGTGGCTGACAGCGCCCAGGGCGCTATCGCCTGCCTAAAGGCTCACCATGTGGACGCTATTGCTTTTCGGCTTCCTCCGGACCAGGCGGAAACGCTGCATGAGTACCTGCAAAAGGCACATCCCATTATGCCGATTTTCCAAACTGCGTTCAGCAAAAAGGGTCAGATCGCCTATGTAAAGGAGCTACGCTCCCTTTTAAACCGTACCCACGCAGATTTTTCCAACGATAACTTTGGCGAAGCTGATATGATGATGCTTTGCCGGCATGAGTTTCTTCGTTCACTTTTGTCCGATCGTATCGAAAGCTAGGAGGAAGTAAGAACGCAGCTAATGCTTTTGAGAAGCCGAATGGATCCTGATCAACCTTGATTTATGGTAGATATTGACTTTCATCATGTCTA
>JAFUPO010000377.1 GCA_017481185.1 Clostridia bacterium
GGCCCCCAGATGGGAACTGAGAGGCTGATAGGCTCCTTCAAGGGCGTAAACGCGCTGTAGTACGGGGTGGGCGCCGGGGTGGGTTCAGGGGTCTGAACGGGCTGAAGGGTGGCAAGCAGATAGACCTCTTCATCCGGCTGTTGGGGCAGCGGAACAACCAGCCGACGGGCAGAAACCTCTACCGTTAAGACCAGCTCGGTCATAATCTGGCTGCCGTCGTCATGCTTAGGGTGCGCTAATTCAGCGCTGAGCACCCGATCAATACGCAGATTTTCCGCCTGCGGATCATAGCCAGCTTGCTTTAGATGATCAGCCAGGTAGGGGGCAAGAACCTCTGTTAGGCTACTGGAGAGCACGCCTTGCTTAGGCAGAGAATAGCTCTTAACAATGCTGAGCGGATTGGCAAGATCGTAGGGATCCTCACCGTAGACAAGGTAAGGTAGATCATCGCCGCCCCACACATGAGAAGCCTTCTCCATCTGCCCGCCGTTGGAGGCGGAATAGTAGCAATGAGCCAGATCATCGCCATAATAGAGGAGCTGGCCGCGGGTTTCAGCCACAGCCGCAAGAGCGGTAGCATAGGCAGCGTTTTTGCCTTTGAAAACCTGGTCATTGGTGGTGTCTACTACATCATAAAAGGGATGGCTGCCAGAGCGGCGCACGGCATAGGTGCGGGCGGCAACAGCCTGGGCTTTCAGCGCCTCGAGTGGGAAGGAGTCGCTCATCTCATAGGGAACAACGCCCATCACGTAATCATCTAGCCCGATATGAAGTACCGCCTGTATGGCGTTATTCTCAACCGTCAGGTAAAGATCCCCCTCATACAAGCTGTCGCCAGACTGGAGCCGCAGGCCGTTTTCCTCACCTGGCGTGTGCTGGTAACGGGTGAAATACACGTCGGAACCCGCATTCCAACTCAGGCCTGCGTGATAAACATAGAGGCTGCCGTTATTCAGCGTTACGGTGACCTCGCTGCCGGGGGTGAAGATCAGGCTGGTTTCACCGTAATTGCCCATGCTGTAAGCGCCATCCATACGCACATCCAGCCTGTCAGTAATGCCCAGGCGGCGCAGAAGCACCCTGACGGGCTTTGCCTCCTGGTCAGCGGCGCTGGCCAGGGGCGCAAGGCCGCACAGGATCACGGCAACTATCAGTATCAAAGCGAGAAATCGCTTACTGTGCATCTCAACAGCTCCTTTGCTTGATAAAAAAAATCTTTGTCATTATACCATAACTTATTTGAATTTATAAGGGAAATTACTGGCTAAAGGCGCTTTGTTACACATTAAGCGCCTGAACCCCTTGTTGACAAACGCTTTGGCTATGGTAAAATATAGGTATCTGCAAGAAAGGGATCATTTGACATGATGAAAAAACTCGTTTCCGCAATACTTGCGCTGACCCTCTGCCTGGGCCTCGTTTCAGCTTTGGCTGAATCCTCTACCTACAATCTTGGCACATTTAAAACCACCACCCTCAAGGGGGAGGCGGTTGATCAAACGATGTTTGCTGGTCATCGCTTGACCATGCTTAATGTTTGGGGGACCTATTGCACGCCTTGCATCGCTGAAATGCCTGAGCTTGGCAGAATCTCAAAGGATTATGCTGATAAGGGCGTACAGGTGGTAGGGGTGGTTTCTGATGCCATCAAGATGGAAAACCAAACCCTGGTGCCCGATGAAGCCAAGGTAGAAGGGGTTGCGGAAACTTTGGTTGAGCTGGGGGCCGACTATACCCATATCATGCCCAATATGGAGCTGTACATGAATCTGATTCGCTATATCGATGTGGTGCCCACCACCCTGTTCTTGGATAGCGAAGGCAATCAGGTAGGATATGCTTACTCCGGCTACCGCAATTATGATGATTGGGCCAAGATCCTGGAGGAGGTGCTGACCCTTCTGCCTGCGGAGGTCTGATGATATACTTGAAAGAAGCGAATCTTGAGGACGCCTTGAAGGAATATGCCTTCATCAAGGGGCTGCCTGAAGATGAAAATGGCTTCACCAATCCCCATTGGGGCGTCAGCGAGGAAGCCTTTATGCAGACCGTTCTGCCAAGGATGCTTTTAGCGCCCAAAGGGATCGGCTTGCCCGAGGGGTATGTGCCGGAGACGGATTTCTTTCTCTGGGAAGGCGATCAGATCGTTGGCCTCTTTCGTTTGCGGCATGAACTCAACGATTATTTAAGAGATCATGCAGGCCACGTGGGCTATGGAATTCGTCAGGACTGCCGAGGTCGGGGGTTGGCGACCCTGGGGCTGAAATTGCTCATTGAGAAGGCTAGAAAACTGATTCGGGAGAACGAGATCTATCTGTCCGTAAACCGGGATAATCTGGCTTCCTTGCGAGTGCAGGAGAAAAATGGTGCCTATATTCATCATTCGGATGAACAGAGGCATTATACGCGAATCAGGCTATGAGAAACGCTCGGCGGGAACATTCCTGCCGAGCGTTTTTTAGCGTTTTTTAGGCTTTGCCTTGGCCCATTTATCTGAGCGCTTTTTGATAGGGGCTTTCTTCCCTGGGGCAGCCTGGGGCTTGGGGGCAGGCTTTTTGCCGCTGCTCCCGGGAGGCACCAAACAGCCCTTGCTGTGACCAATTAAATCTTCTCTTCCGCAGAGGCGCAGGGCCTTGCGCACCAGGGCATGATTGGCGGGGCTGCGATATTGCAGAAGGGCTCGCTGCATGGCTTTTTCTTGGGGTGAACGGGGCACAAAGACCTTTTCCATCGTTCGGGGATCCAGCCCTGTATAAAACATACAGGTAGACAGGGTGCCGGGGGTGGGATAAAAGTCCTGCACCTGCTCAGGCTGGTGCCCAGTATCCCGCAGGTAGAGGGCTAATTCAACAGCGGCGTTTAGATCGCTGCCGGGATGGCTGCTCATTAGATAGGGAACCAAATACTGCTTAAGCCCCAGCCTCTCATTCATTTGCTGGTATTTGGAAACGAAACGGTCGTATACCTCCCGTTTAGGCTTGCCCATTTTTTCAAGCACCCGGGGCGAAACGTGCTCCGGCGCCACTTTTAGTTGCCCGGAGATATGATGCTCACACAATTCCTTTAAAAAGGTGGGATCCTTATCGGCAATAAGGTAGTCATATCGCAGGCCGGAGCGAATAAAAACCTTTTTTACCTTGGGCAAAGCACGCAGCCGACGCAGCACGCGCACCAGTTCCCCGTGGCTAACTTCCATGTTTTTGCAAGGCGTAGGGACCAGGCATTGACGGTTTTTGCACGCGCCCGATTGCAATTGTTTTTTGCAGGCTGGCGCAAGAAAATTAGCCGTAGGACCGCCCACATCGTGGATGTACCCTTTAAAATCCCTATCCTGAGTTAGGCGGATGGCCTCCTTCACAATGGAATCCTCACTGCGGGATTGAACGATGCGCCCCTGATGGAAGGTCAGCGCACAGAAATGGCAAGCGCCAAAGCAGCCCCGGGTAGCGGCAATGGAAAACTTGACCTCAGCCAAAGCGGGTACGCCGCCCATCCTGTCATAGCTGGGGTGCCAGCGCCGTTGGTAGGGGAGACCATACACTGCATCCAGCTCCTTGCGATTAAGGGGCATGGCGGGCGGATTCTGCACCAGGTATCTGAGGGTATCCTGCTGTTGGCAAAGAGCCTTGCCACGGATGGGGTCCTGCTGATCATATTGAGCCATAAAGGCTTCACAGTAGGCCTTGCGGTCTTGGGAGATCAGGCGATGGCTAGGGATTTCATGGGCATAGGCTGGCGGGGTTTTGCTCATATAGCAAATGCCCCGCATCTTAGCCAAGGCCTCCTGGGGGCAGCCGTTTTTGACCCATTGGGCGGCTTCAAGGATGGTTTTTTCACCCATGCCGTA
>JAFUPO010000378.1 GCA_017481185.1 Clostridia bacterium
CCCTTCTTGGTCTTCACCAGCTGCAGAGCGGGACGGACGGTATCGGCGGTGGAGTAGGTAGCGCCGCCCAGCAGAGCGTCGGCGTAGCCCATCTTTACCAGCATGGTGCCGAAGTAGTTGCCCTTGGAAAGAGCCTTGCGGCAGTCCTCAGCGGACATCTTGCCCTTGCGCAGCTCTACCATCTTGTCAACCATGGCGTCCATGCCTTCGTAAGTAGCGGGGTCAAGAATTTCTACGCCTTCAATGTTGAAATTGCCGGCGGCAGCCTTGGCCTTGACTTCTTCCACATTGCCCACCAGGATGGGAGTCAGGAAGCCGCCCTCCACCAGACGGGAAGTAGCCTCCAGAATGCGGGCGTCGTGACCCTCGGTGAAAACGATCTTCCGGGGATTGGCCTTCAAAGTTTCGATCATTGCCTGAAACATGATAATCAGTCCTCCATTTTTTGGGCTTTGCCCATATTTTTAATACTACAATTATACAACAACCCTTGGCCCGGCGCAACCACTTTTCCAAAAATTTCTTGGTTTTCTGCGGCTACGGATAAATCGGGAAAAAGTTACGTTCTTTCCAAAAAATATACACAAAAACAGCATTCTTTTGCCCTGAATGTTTTTGCTCCTTAGGAAATGCACCCGAAAAGCCGCCAAAACCGTCCCCTTTTTTCTTCCCAACTTTTCCCCGCCGGGCCTACATTTCCACCGCCGGTGGACATTCCGTTTATGTTTTCTGGCATTTTGAGAACATTTTCAGTCCAAAAACCCGGTTTTATCCCTATAAACCCCGTGAACACAAAATTTTCCTGCGATAAGCGGCCTTTTTTAATCATTCTGTCAATTGACCGCTATACGGTTTTCTGCTATGCTATAGGCACACTACATACAGGAGGTAACGCATTTATGAATTGGCCTGCAATCGTCTGGCTGGGTGCTATGGTGCTGTTTCTCATCGTAGAAGCTGCCTGCCCCATCCATCTGGTATCCATCTGGTTTGCCGTGGGTTCTCTGGTAGCTTTGGTCGTAGCGCTCTTTGGCGGCGCAATCTGGCTGCAGGGCGTGGTGTTCCTGGTGGTATCCGCCGGGCTTCTGGCGCTGCTGTGGCCCTTCGTCAAGAAGTTCATCAACCCCAAGGTAACCGCCACCAATACCGACAGCCTCATCGGCAGCCTTGCCCATGTGGTAGAAGATATTGATAATATCGATTATCATGGCAAAGCTAAGGTAAACGGCATGGAGTGGACCGCCCGCTCTCTGGACGGCGAGCCCATCGCCAAAGGCACGCTGGTGCGCATCCACCATATCGAAGGTGTAAAGCTCATCGTAACCCCTGCTTCCAACGAAGCATAAATATTAGGAGGTAAACTATGGAAACTACATTGATCATCGTTGGCGCTATTGTTCTTCTTCTGTTTTTGATCATCATCTCCAATGTGGCCGTGGTGCAGCAGAGCCAGGCTTATGTTATCGAGCGCCTGGGCGCATTCCACAGCGTATGGGGCGTGGGTCTGCACTTTAAGATCCCCTTCATCGACCGCATTGCCCGCCGTGTCAGCATGAAGGAGCAGGTGCTAGACTATCCCCCTCAGCCCGTGATCACCAAGGATAACGTTACCATGCAGATCGATACCGTTGTCTACTTCCAGATCACCGACCCCAAGCTCTACACCTACGGCGTGGAAATGCCCATGGCCGCTATGGAGACCCTGACCGCCACCACCCTGCGTAACATCATCGGCGACCTGGAGCTGGACCAGACCCTGACCAGCCGTGATGTGGTCAACACCAAGATGCGGGCCATTCTAGACGAAGCTACCGACCCCTGGGGTATCAAGGTCAACCGGGTAGAGCTGAAGAACATTCTGCCCCCTGCTGACATCCAGAGCTCCATGGAGAAGCAAATGAAGGCTGAGCGTGACCGGCGCCAGGCCATCCTTCAGGCCGAAGGCCAGAAGAAGAGCGCCATCCTCATCGCCGAAGGTGAGAGAGAGGCCGCTATCCTCCGGGCCGATGCTGAAAAGCAGGCCGCTATTTTGAAGGCTGAAGCCGAACAGCAGGCCGCCATTTTGAAGGCCGACGGCGAAGCTCAGGCAATCCTTTCCGTGCAGAAGGCTCTGGCCGACTCTCTGGCGCTGCTCAACGAAAAAGCCCCCAGCGACCAGGTGCTCAAGCTTAAGAGCATTGAAGCCATGCAGAAGGTCGCCGATGGCAAGGCCACCAAGATCATCATCCCCAGCGAGATGCAGGGCCTTGTTGGCATGGCCAGCGACCTGATCGGCGCTGTAAAGGAGTAAATCATGGCAAACCAGGATGATCGCTTTGTGCGCATCTACAAGCAAGGCGGTATCTTCGATGCCGGGTTTCAGATCTGGGCGGATAAAATTACCGGGGTGAACTACCTGGTGATCCCCAGCGGCTACGGCAGCTCCATCACC
>JAFUPO010000379.1 GCA_017481185.1 Clostridia bacterium
CAAGCAGCTGATCATCGATCAGGGCTTCGACCCCATTTATGGCGCGCGGCCCTTGAAGCGGTTCATTCAAAGCCGGGTAGAAACACTGCTGGCCCGGCGCATCATCGAGGGCTCCCTCCATGCCGGCTCCACCCTTACCGTGGATGCCCAGGGAGAGGGGCTGGTCATTCGATAAAGCAGCTCCCCTTCCTTTGCCTTAAAGGAAGGGGAGCTTTTTGCGTTCTGAGCGAAAAGGGCTCCCCGAGGAAGAATCAAGCCTTGCCGCAATTATTTAATCTTGTGTTCGCTTTTATTTGTTTGGGTTATCCATTAAAATGAAGCTGTGCCGTTATGCAAAAAGCAGCTTTGTTTTAAGTTGCTTTTTAAGTCAGAAAGTAAAAGTGGACTTAGAGTTGATGCATCGTTTTTGAAGGGAGCTCTATTATGTGCAACCAAACCTGCTGTTTTACCGGCCACCGGTTTTTGCCCAAGGAGCAATTAGAGGGCATCCTTCGCAGGCTCAGCGACACTGTGGACGGGCTGATTGCCCAGGGCGTTACCCGTTTTATTTCCGGCGGCGCGCTGGGCTTTGACCAATTAGCCGCCCGAGTAATTCTGCATAAACGGGATATTGAAAAGCAGCCGATCCGCCTGATTATCGCTCAGCCCTGCAGAGATCAGGCCGCCCACTGGACCGTCAAAGAAAGGGCAGGCTACGAAAATATTCTCGCCCAGGCAGATGAGGTGGTTTGCCTGTCGGAGCATTACTTTAACGGCTGTATGCATATCAGAAACCGCTATATGGTAGAGCACGCCGACCATGTAATCGCCTGCATGGCCCGCCTGCACGGCGGCACCGCCCAAACGGTAAGCTATGCAGTAAAAAAGGGGCTGACGGTTGTGAATATTTGGGAATAATGGGTTTTTAATTGTATTTTTCAGGCTGCCCTAAGGGGTGAAATCTTGCAAAATTACCTTATTCTACGTATAATGACGTAGTTAATTTTTTTGTTTATCCTGATTATCCAATAAGGAAACGAGGGTTCATGTCATGAGAAACGGGTTAAAGCCTGGCAGTTTAAGAAGAAAACTTTGCGGGATCACGCTATGGGCCTTCGTGATGACGCTTATGTTTTCCCTCCCCGCCTTTGCAGAGGCGGATACCTCTTGGTATTCGCAGGCACAAACGGTTTTCACCCTTTCCAGCGCTGAGGATCTTTTAGGCCTGGCCCAATTAGTCAACGACGGCAACAGCTTTGCAGGCCAAACCATCCGCCTGAGCAACGACATTGACCTTTCTGCCGTATGCAGCTCCAGCAAGAGGAGCTGGCCGGGCATCGGCGCCGCCTCTGCGCCCTTCACGGGCGTCTTTGACGGCGACGGCCACACCGTCAGCAATCTCTATGTGAACAGCTCTGCCAACGGCGTGGGCCTGTTCGGCACCATGGCTGGGGGCGCGTCCATCAGCAACGTGGTGGTATCCGGCAGCGTCACCACCACCGGCGGCTATGCCGGCGGCCTGGTGGGATGGATCCGGGGCGGCAGCGGCACGGTGACCCTTGATAACTGCGGCAGCCTGGTGGATGTTACAGCATCGGGGGCCAATGCGGCGGGCCTGATCGGCTGCAACTACGGCTCTCCTGCGCCCACGGTGAAGATCACCAACAGCTTTAACGCAGGGGACATTAAGGGCGGCAAGGAATCTGCCGCAATCTCCGGCTGGCTGGGCAGCGGCGCGCAGGTCACCAACTGCTGGAGCGTCGGCTCCGTGGTGGGCGTTTCAAGCGGCTGTCCCTTTGCCAGGGGAACCACCACCTATGCAGACTGCTATCAGGTAAGCAGCGCAGGCGCTCAAACGGGGATCACCCCCTTCCCCCTTTCTGATGTGGGCGATCCGGTAGCCTCCGGCGAAATTGCCTACCAGCTGGGCTTGGTAGATACCACTGCTCCCCTGTGGGGCCAAACCATCGGTCAGGATGCTGTGCCGGTTATTGGTGGTCAGAAGGTTTATATGGGCTACAAGAGCAATTGCGTAACCCTTTATGCCAACAGCGCCTCCGGCCTGAGCGCCACCCGCCCGGCCCACGATGCCTCCTACAACCAGGGCCAGTGCAGCGTGTGCGGCCAGCGCAACCCTTCCTCCGCCTACTACAGCGGCCTGAACATGATCGACGTGATCACCGCTGACGCCTCCGCCCAGGGCTGGTCCTGGGACGCTGATACGAAAACATTGACCCTGGATGGTTTTGAGACCATCGCCAAGGATTTTGGCATCAA
>JAFUPO010000380.1 GCA_017481185.1 Clostridia bacterium
ATGGTTTGCTTAGACAGGCACAGCTTGGTTGCCACCTGGCCGGGCGTAGGAGCTGTTTCGCTGTGGTAGATCGCATACAGGCAAAACAGAATCGTGAAGTTCACGCCATAACGCTTGGCCCATTGAGCATACAGCTCGTTAAAAGCAAACCAATCGCGGTACCATTGGTCCGCCACCTGTCGCGCGGTCAGATTAATATCATTCATGCCATTTCCTCTCTGCGGCGCTCTGGAGGCCGCACTAAAATGCCAAATAACATCTTAGTTATAGTTTTATTGTATAAAGAATATCACAGGCGGTAAAAACTGTCAACCTCTGTAAGCGTCGCTTTTTGTTCAAATGACCATCCTTTCGTGAAGAACGTTGTTTTTTCGTCCTCTTTCTTTTTTTTGATGAAAAGATATGATATAATAAAATGTAAACCCTAGATATGAAAGGAGCTCTTTCCTTGATTGATAAACGTTTAGTACACAAGCTGCAAAAGGCGCTGCGGCGGCTCACTGCCAAGATCAGTATTTTGGATGCTCAGGGTAACTGCCTGGCCCCGGAGGGCGGCCTGGGATGCGACCGGCTGGAGGAGCTGGTGGAGGGCGAAGTTGTTCTCCTGTCTGGCAAGAGCTATCTGCTTACCGATACCCGGCCCCAGATGATCCTGTGTGCCGAGGGAGACTGCCGCGACCTGCTGCTTCTGGCCAGCGCCCTGGCTGAAACCATCTGCCTGGCCGAGGGAGGCCGCCATAACGCCCAGGATGTGTATCGCCGGATCCTTCTGGAGGAGCTCTCCGGCTCTGAGATGGACGCGCTTTCTCATGAGCAGGCCATCCCTGGGGATATGGAACGCTGCGTGATGCTTTTTCAGATCATCCAAACCGGCCATACCAGCGCCTACGCCCTTTTGTCCGAAATCATTCCTATGGCTGACAGCGACTGCCTGGTGGAAATGGATCGTCACATGGTAGCGCTCATCAAGGATATGGCCCCGGTGGAAAACCCTGAGGAGCTGGATCAGTTTGCCCAGGCTGTTTCTGAGACCCTCATGAGCGAAACCGCCCATCAGGCTATTGTGGGCATCGGTTTACCCCGGCATAACCTTCATGCCTTGGGGGAAAGCTACCGTGAGGCCCGCCGGGCCATGGAAGTGGGGCGTATCTTCAAGCCCCAGGAGACCATCTGCCAGTTCCGCCGCCTGCTCTTGGAACGCTTTTTGACCGAGGTTCCTCGGGAGGTGAGCCTGTATTATCACAATCTGCTCTTCAACCGCAAAACGGCGCGGCTGTTCAATGAGGAAATGCTCTATACCATTGAAATGTTTTTTAAGAAGGATCTGAACCTCTCCGATACGGCACGGCAGCTTTATATCCACCGCAACACCCTGGTTTATCGGCTGGATAAGGTGCAGCGGCAAATTGGGCTGGATCTGCGCAAGTTTGAGGATGCCGTTACTTTCAAGATCCTTCTGGAACTGAAAAAATGCGGCAGCGAAAAGCCTGTCGCCATTCATTGATTGCGAGGCAACGGCATGAAAAAATGGTCCTTTCTTCTTTCCCTTCTTCTGTGTTTAACCCTGGTCACTGGCTGCCAAGCCTCTGCCGATTCTCTGCTGGATCAATTGGAGCAGATGTTTGGCATCCAAGAGGTTCAGAGCGAACCAACGGCAGATCCAACCGATACCGTGACCATCTCCCGCCAGGAGTATGAGGAGCTTTCTCGCTTTAAGAAGGTCAGCGACATGATGGCCACCGTATCCGCCCTCTATTATCAGGAGGTGGATGAGGAAGCCCTGATGGACGGCGTAGCCCAGGGGCTTATGCTGGCCCTGGAGGATCCTTACTCCTTCTACTATACGCCTGAGGAATATGCTGAAATGTGGGCCGACAACGAGGGCAATTACGCAGGTATCGGCATCCAGATCAGCGCCTCCTACCTGACTCAGCTTTGCACGGTCAGCCGGGTGTTTGCCAATACCCCCGCCCAGGCAGCGGGCATCCACAAGGGTGATATTCTCATTCAGGTGGAGGATCTGACTGTTACCGCCTATACCCTTCAGGACGCAGTGGACATCATGCGGGGCGAGGTGGGCACCACCGTTAGCGTTACTGTGATCCGCGGCGAGGAGGAGCTGACCTTTGAAATCCCCCGGGCCCAGGTGCAGGTAAACCGGGTGGAATCCACCCTGCTGGAGGAAGGGCTGGGCTATATCTGCCTTTATGAATTTGCTGGGGACTGCCGGGTGAAGTTTGCCGAGGCGGTTCATAACCTGGTCAACCAAGGCGCCCAGCGGCTGATTATCGACCTAAGGGATAACCCTGGCGGTTGGGTGGAGGACGCCGAAGCCATTGCCGATATGTTTCTGGATGAAGGGGTGCTCTACTACCTTCAGTACCGCAATGAAGAGGACCGGGAATACGCCTACGCCAAGGATGGCAAGGTGGATGTGAAGATGGCGGTGCTCCTTAACGAGTACTCCGCCTCCTCCTCCGAGATCCTCTCCGGCGCGCTGCAGGATCACGGCGCCGCCAAAATTGTGGGTGTGCAGTCCTACGGCAAGGGCGTGGTGCAGTATGTGCTGCCCGTCAGCGAAGACGGCTCCGGCATGCAGTTCACCGCCGCTCAGTACTTCACCCCCAACGGCAACGCCGTGCACAAGGTGGGCATCACCCCCGATGTGGAAGTGCCCCTGCCCGAGGGCAGCA
>JAFUPO010000381.1 GCA_017481185.1 Clostridia bacterium
ACAGGGCGTGCAGTACATCCCCTCGTACTCGCTCTTGTAAATATCGCCCTGCTCATAGAACTTGCGAAAGATCTGCTGCACGATCTTCTCGTGGCGCTCATCTGTGGTGCGGATAAAATCATCATACTGGATGTTCATCAGCTCCCAGAGCTTTTTGGTTTCAGCCACGATCTTATCCACAAACTCCTTGGGGGTCACCCCAGCCTCGGCGGCCTTCTCTTCAATCTTTTGGCCGTGCTCGTCGGTGCCGGTAAGGAAGTAAGCGTCATAGCCGGTCATCTTTTTGAAGCGGGTCATGGCGTCGGCAGCCACCGTGGTATAGGTATGGCCGATATGCATATTGCCCGAGGGATAATAGATGGGCGTGGTGATGTAGAAGGTCTTTTTGTCCATTGGAATTGATCTCCTTTCTCAAAAGAAAAAGCACTTGCCCCGTATTGAAAGGGGCGAGTGCTTGAAAATACCCGCGGTACCACCCTGGTTTATCGCTTAGCTGCCTAGGCAGCGGCGTGTAACGGCGCAACCCGGCCAGGCCTACTGCTGTTCAGCCCGGCGGCTCAGGGGCCATGTTCGCCTTGTTTGCTGCTCCGCCTCTCACCAAACGGCGGCTCTCTTTGCCAGCATCAAAGGGTACTCTTCCCGTCATTGCCTGTGTGTTCAGATGCCTTAACTATTCTAAGGGGTTCCTTAAAAATTGTCAACCGTTTTTCGTATCGCCGTGCTCGTTGATTTGATCATTGAGCAGATTGATGTTGCCGCAGCCCATGGTTATAACCAGATCGCCAGGCTGCCAGTGGTCACGAAGGTACTTTTCAGTATCATCGAAGGTCGGTGTGAGAATGGCGTTGATGCCATTTTCTCGCATCCCATCTACCACCATCTGGGCCTTGATGTCTCCGGGATCCTTCTCCCGAGCTGCATAGATCTCAGTAACTAGCGTGATGTCGGCCGCTTCCATGCAGGTGAGATAGTCCTCAAACAAGCGCTTCACCCGGCTGTAGGTATGGGGCTGCATCACCGCCCAAAGGCGGTTGTGGGGCTGCATTTTAGCCACGGCCACGGCATTTTTCATTTCAGCCGGGTTATGGCCGTAGTCATGGTAAAGCTTCACGCCATCGATAACGCCGGTCAGTTCAAATCGGCGATGAACGCCGCTGAACCGGGTCATGCTCTCCCCTGCCTTCTGCATATCCGCGCCCAGGGCATGAGCTGTTGCCAATGCTGCCATGGCGTTGAGCACGTTGAACTCGCCGGGCACCTTCAATTCAACATGACAAAGGTTTTGACCCTGATAAACAGCATCAAAACGGCCTTGACCCAGTTGATCATAGGTCAAATTAGCCGCCACATAGTCGCAGTCTTCCTTCAGGCCATAGGTTCGCACCTGGCGGCCAAGCTTTTTGAAGAGCCGCATGATGCGCTCATCCTCGCCCCAGCCGATGGCCAGACCGTTGGCGGGCAGAAGATCAAGGAACTGCCCAAAGGTGGCCTCGATTTCCTCAATGTCCTTATAGCAGTCCAGATGATCAGCGTCAATGTTCAAAACCACAGCCACCGTGGGCCGCAAATGCAGAAAGCTGCGGTTAAACTCGCAGGCTTCCGCCAGAAAAGCGCCCCCTTTACCGATGCGGGTGCTGCCGCCAATCGCATCCAGCTGGCCGCCTATATGAATGGTGGGATCCAAGTCGCCCTCCACTAGAATCTCCGCCAGCATGGAGGTGGTGGTGGTTTTGCCGTGAGCGCCGCAGATACCAATGGCTTGCTTCGCCCCTTCCATCAGCTGGCCCAGCAGAATGGCTCTTTCCATATTGGGGATACCCAGGCGAGCGATTTCCAACCGTTCTGGATTGTCTGCTAAAATAGCGGCAGTATAAACCACCAGGTCTGCCCCATGCACATTCTCCTCCCGGTGACCAATGGCAACAGGGATCCCCAGCTGCCGCAAATGCTTGACCAGATAACTATCAGCATTGTCAGAACCCGAAACATGGTATCCTTGCGCCTGAAGCATCTGGGCCAATCCAGACATACTGGAGCCGCCAATGCCAATCATGTGGATTCGCTTGCCTTTATAATCCCGAATATGAGGCGTATACATGGTATTTATCTCCTATTAGTTGATCGTTGTAGGTAATACTTTACTATTATACGCTGAAAAATAGCCTTTCATCAACCCTTTTTTATTGACGAACATTTGTTCTTGTGTTAGGATAGATTCGGTGATGTGTATGGAAATCATTCCTGCCAAAAAGCTGTTAATGCCTACCAAAGGCACTATGACTGATTTCTTTTACAGCAATTATACGTTGAATCTGTACCGCGGATGCAGCCATGGCTGTATTTACTGCGATTCTCATTCGGTCTGCTATCACATGGCAAGCTTTGGCACGGTGCGCAAAAAAGCCGATTGCCTTGCCCTCCTGCGCCAGGAGCTGGCTGCTAAACGCAGATCAGGCATGATCTTTATGGGGTCAGGCAGCGATCCCTATAATCCCTTTGAGCAAGCGGAGCGCTTGACCCGCGGCAGCCTGGAGCTTATCCGTCGCTACCGTTTTGGTATCAGCCTTTCGACTAAGTCTCATACCATATTACAGGATGCAGATTTGCTTGCTGACATTCAGAGGATCGCGCCTGTCAATATCTGTTTTTCTATTACCTGCGCAGAGGATGCCATGTGCCGCCTGGTAGAGCCGGAGGCTGCCTATACATCCCTGCGCTTTGAAGCCATGGAAGCTTTGGTCCGCAAAGGTGTTTTTTGCGGCTTGTGGCTCAATCCTGTTCTCCCTTTTATAACGGATAGCTGGTGCAATCTAAAAACCCTCCTGGCCATGACAAAAGAGGCAGGAGGGCAGTTTGCAGTTTGTCACTTCGGTATGACCCTGCGCGAGGGCAGCCGCGAACTGTATTACAAAGGGTTGGATGAAGGCTTCCCAGGGCTTAAGGAACGCTATGTGCGCACCTTTGGCAATAGCTATCTTTGTCCCAGCCCTCATGCAGCAGAGCTGGAAAAGCTTTACCGCCAGGAATGTGAGCGGCTGGGGCTATTCTACCGATTTAAAGATATTAACACTGCTGTTATGGCGCCCAGATTCAGCCAGCTTTCCTTCTGTTAGTCAGCCAACCAGCGCTTGTTGCAGTTCTCCAGCCTGCGGCCAAGGAACTCCTGCAAATATTGAACGCTTTCTTCAAAGGTTTTGCCTGCGCTCTCATATCGCTCATGGACTTTATTATAGCCCCAGCGGCGATAGTTCATGGCGGCAGAAGCTTCAATCTCCTCCGCATAGGAAGCCACTGAGCGAAGCTCCCCCAGCTCTGCTTTCTCGCCCAGAAGGACCTTCAGGGCAGGCACAAACTTTTCTTCGTAAAGCTCTTCGACCCGCTGGCGGAAATCAGGAATTTCATAGGCTTGGGGAAACCAATGAAAGCTGGTGGATTTGTTGCTGGCCAGGAAGATTTTTGAACCGTTCATCCCATAGTTGTCCAGGGACTGGTCAAAATCCCAAATGGGCGCTGCATACAAAAGGGTGCTCTGAGAATCCGCAGGCTTGTAGAAATACTGGCTGGTTCGGTTCGCGTCATAGTTTTTAAGAACTTCTTCGATGAGAAACTTTGTTACGTAGGATTCTTTGTCAATATACTCATAATAGTGCTTGCCGGTGGTTGGGTTGATGCCGTCGTCAGCAAAAATGGCATCTTCAAACGCTTGCAGCAAATCACCAATGTAATTGACCTGTGCTTGTGACGCATATTCAGGTTCCTTTATCACCACCGGCTGGCCGCGTTTTGTAACGATACCGCTCGCCTCCTGCGCATAACGGGTGGTTAATTCCAATTCAAGCAGATAACCGCCGGTAATATCCTCTGGGTTGTTGGGGATTTCCCAATACTTACGGGTATTCTTTTTATAGCCGCTGTTACCTGCCTTGGGATATGTGTCTAAATCCTCTGCGTTAACATCCTCCGTGACACCCTCAAGGTCTGCGATCTCAATGCGATTATCGCCAATCTCTACCTTTTCGGTCAGCAGGTAATTGCCAGCGTACTCATGATTTAAATACAGATCAACAAACTCATTTTGGCAGGTGGCCTCCATCCCTACAGCTAGGCCTACTTCAAAACCGATGCGGTTGCGAAGCAATGAATTATCAATATAATTTGCTAAAAGAATCCATTTCTTTGATTTACCCATGCCAGCAGATCAATTTTTTCTTCAAACTTGATCTGATAAGGCTTCTTTTTGTATCTAAACGTTGCATTGCCGCGGCCCTTGATTTCATCCAAAGGTACATCCAAGGCCGTTTCACCCTCTGGTGAAAGCATAACGAAATGGCCTGCCTCACGATAGTTTTTATCAGCATGAATCCCTTGCATACTGCCGGATTCCGTTGTGATAAACAGAGCGTTGAGATTGGCTGACTGCATCACCCGAAGCGTAACCTTTTCCTTGTTCCACCTTAGTGTTAGCTCTGCGCCAGGCTGGATGAGCCTTGTCATC
>JAFUPO010000025.1 GCA_017481185.1 Clostridia bacterium
AGAGGGGGTAAACCTTCTTTAAAAGCTCCGTGCCGTAGCGCTGATCCACCTGATCCACACACCAGCAAAGGAACTCGGCGCACCACTGGGTATAGGGATCCCCTGCCCATTCGCCGTACTTGGTATAGCCCTTCTTTTCCTCATAGCCCACTTCTTCGGCAGCTACGGCCAGGAGCTTTTCCACATAATCCGGCACCGGGTACGCCGGGGGGATCACCTCATCAGCCCAGGCACCCAGGGGCACAAGGCACAAAACAGCCAGCCAGGCCAGCCATCTTTTCACAGGTCATCCCTCCTTTGCAGATTGATGGGGATCAGTTGATCAGCCATCAGGGTATCCGGGGTCACCAGGCAATCCAGCGCCCGAACCTGAACGCCCCTTTGAGCTGCCTGGCGAAGGGCGTCTCCAAAGGCGGGATGGGTTCTGTCATTGGGTTCAAACAAATGAACCCCTTTCATCTGAATCACAAAGAAAACATAGGCCTCATACCCTGCCTCCAGGGCCCGGACAAGGCCCTTTAGATGCTTAACGCCCCTTTCAGTGGGCGCATCGGGAAAGCGGCAAACCCCCGCTTCCTCCAGGGTAACGCCTTTCACCTCAACAAAGGCCCTGCGCTCTCCCGCCTCCAAATAAAAGTCAAAGCGGGAATCCTCGAAAAAAGTTTCTGCTTTCAGGCAGCTTAGCCCCGGAAACAGCCGGGGCGCTGCCTCTGCAAATACCTTGTTGGGGGCCTGGCTATCCATATTGATAAGCAGGCTGCCCTTTTGAACAGCAATCAGGTCATAAGGGGTTTTTCGGGCAGGGTTCTGGGCCTTTTCCAAATAGACCGTTGCCCCGGGGATCAGCAATTCTCGGCAGCGGCCCGTGTTTTTCACATGGGTAACAAGGCTCTCGCCCCTTACTTCCACATGGGCAATAAAACGGTTGGGGCGGCTTAAAAACCGCCCCTGAATCACCTGACCGTACTGCATTATTCAGCCTTCCACATGACCATGGTCAAAGCGCCGTCCTGCACAAAGGTTTCCAGGCGCATGGCAAAATCATAATCGTTTCGGAAGCGCAGATTCAAGTTTTCGTTGCCCACAGCGGCATCCACGCCGATGGGCAGGTATTTGGCCCCTGATTGGCCGTGGGGGCGGCGCTGAAGGATTGCAACATCGGGCAGCTGCAAAAGCACGTTGAACAGCGTGGAGGACACCTGGCAGGTGCCGCCGCCGTAGCCGGGCATGGAGGTGCCGTTCACCAGCACCGGGGCCTTGAAGTAGCCGTTGCCCCGGGTGTAGGGGCCGATGTCCTTGTTGAAGTTCAGGCTGTCGCCGGGGCTATACACCCGCTCCAGCCGATCGCAGGCCACCTGAATATTCTTCATGCGGCCCCGGTTGGATTCGGTATTGGCGGTATTGTAATAGGTGGTGTAGGCGGCAATGGGGGTCTGAGAGCTCATGGGGCTTTCGGTGGGGGAAACCATGATCAGGTCAGTCATATCCGCCATATCGATATAGCCATAGGTATGGTTGTAGAAGAACCGGCCCCAGCCCTCATAAATATCCATGATGGCCACCACCGCGCCGGGATGCAAAAGCACCTTGGCCTTCAGGCCCCGGTCGTCGGTCAATTGCTCATACACATAGGTATCCTTCGCCACGGTGGCTACATAGTTGTACTGATATACGCCGTAGGGAGGGATGCTTTCGTTCAGGTTGTCCGGGCGGCCTGCGATCCACAAGCGCTTAAGCCAACCCAGCTTGCCCTTCACCCGGGCGTAGACCCAGTCAGCGTCCACATCCAGGATCTCCACCTTGGTGCCCTCTGCGATGTTCATGATCTTTTTCGCATACTGATCAGAGCTCTTATCCTCTCTGAGGGAGCAGCGGATGACCACCGAGGATTCATACAGCACCTCGCCGGTATAAATGCTGGCAGGGGGCGGGATGGAAATGTCATTGCGGATCTGGCCCGCCTCCTCTTCTTCCTCCTCGCCATCGTCCTGCATTTCGGACATGAGGGCAGCCTCCGCGGCGGATTCATCATCCTCTGCCAGGCCCCAGGAGCATACAGAAAGCCCCAGGGATAGAACCAGCAGCCAAGCCATTAAGCGCTTCATCAAAGGCATATCAGCGCCTCCTTATCTTCAAAGAAGTACAGATGATTTATTATAACACCCGTGCCGGGGCGGGCGCAAGGGCATGGGCCCCTTTTTACAACCTTCCTGCCGGGAGGAAATATTGCCGGTATTGTGCAAGATTCCGGCGGCTTTGTTCGTTAATTTGGCATAGGGGATATTTTGCTCAAGCGCGGAGGGATGGACCATGAAAAAATACGTTTGCCTAATCCTTCTGGGGGTGCTTCTATGCCTGGCCATGACCGCCCAGGCGGCTGCCCTGCCGGATGAATATATGTTCCCCTTTGACATGGCCCAAACCCAGGCGGGGATTTATTATCTCTGCCAGGATGATCTGGGGCAGATGCGGCTGTATCTTTACAAGGGTCAGGAGCTGATGGCGGTGGGCGATCTCCTGCCCGAATCAGAACCCGAAGGCGTAACGGGGCTCATCTCGGCCGATAAACTGCTGGGGTACAACGCCCGCAGCGGCAAGGTCTTTCAGCTTACGCCCGAGGCCAATGGCATTTCTGTTTCTCAGGTGGCGCAGCTGGATCTATCCACCCTTTCTCCCGAAGGGGAGGGGTCTGTTTTTATCCAATCCGTCGCTCTGTGCGGCAAAACCCTGTATTTGACCTATTACAGCTGTGACCAGAACGCTACGGCAGCCTGGCTGGCTGCCTTTGATATGACCACCGGCCAGGGAAAGCAGCTGCCCCTCTGCGGCCCCATCTGTGCTGCACCCTACAGCAATGAGCGGCTGCTTGTAATCGCCTCCCCGGCTCAGTCGCAAGCGCCCGAAGGCTATTATCTTCCCCAGCAGCCAGAGCTGATGGCGTATGACCCCCAAACCGGCGCCTTCACCGCTTTGGCTGCCCTGGAGGGCTATGCCTTTTCCGGACTG
>JAFUPO010000382.1 GCA_017481185.1 Clostridia bacterium
AATTTGATATTTTTAAAATAAATCCGGGCATTTGCCCGGTCTTTTTTGTTTTGGCATCTTTATGCCGCAAGGAGGCCGCCTTGCGGGCATCCCCGGTGATCGTGCTATTTTAGCAATCAGAGGGGGCGAAGGGGTGGCCAGATACGCGGGAAAGAAACGAGCACCTTTTTACGGCACCGGGGCCTGGCGGCGGCTGCGGCAAGCGGTGCTGGAGCGGGATCATTGCTGGTGCCAGGTGTGCAAACGGCGATGGGCCAACACGGGGCACCACGTTATCCCGATTAAGGAGCGCCCGGATCTTGCGCTGGATATGGATAACTGCGAGGCCATCTGCGACATTTGCCACAACCAGGAGCACCCGGAAAAGGGCGGTCATGAGGCTGTGAGCGTACAGATGCCTAAAGGGATTCGGGTCATTGATATGGGAAGGGACGGCGATGGCATGGGATGACTGGGGAAGAGAAGCGCCGGGTGCTGGAAGAGGCGAGAGCCTTTGGCGCGGCGATTCGGGAACAGTACAGGCGAACCCATGGCGAGGTAACGGCTGCCGCTGAGGAACTGATTGAGATGCTGTGCCAGCTGGATGGTCTGCACCGGGAAGCGGTAAAGGATCTGGAGACCATGGGGCTGCGGGAACCTTACAATGTGACCAAATACAATAAGGGAACCCGTGAGAACAAAGCTTTGGGGCCGCTGCTCAAGATCCAGACACAAAAGGCCCGGCTCCTTCGAGAGCTGCGCCTGCTGCCTGGCAGCCGCAAGGGTGCGGATCGTGAGGATGAGAACGTGGAGGATGATGAGCTTGATCACTATTGACAAGGCTCATCGGGAAGCTGACCCCCGAATTATCGGGTACATGGAGGATGTGCTCTCAGGCAGGATCGTGGCGTGTGAGAAGATCCACCTGGCCTGCCAGCGCTTCCATGATGACCTGACGCGGGAGGGGAAAAAGGATTTCCCCTGGCGGTTTGACGGGGAGCTGGCCTCCAGACCCATCCGATTTATGGAGAAGTTCATGCGCCCCTCAGGGGATTATGACCGGATGACCCTGATGCCCTGGCAATGCCATTTTGAGGGAAACCTGTTCGGATGGCGGCACAGGGACACCGGGGAGCGGAAATACCGCAAGGTGCTGCTATTGGTGGGATCGGGCAACGGCAAAAGCCCGCTGATTGCCGGAACGGCTTTGTATGTGCAGAGCCAGGAGGGTGTGCGGGACTGCCAGGTGGATGTGTTTGCTAACTCCAAGGATCAGGCGAACATTGTGCTGGATGACTGCCGGGCAATGGTGCAAAGCTCCACGGCCCTCTCTAATCATTTTACCTGCAAGACCAGCGGCATCTATTACGACAAGGGGGGCGTGATCCGCGCCCGCTCCTCAGAGGCCCGGAACCTGGACGGTATCCGTCCCACGATGGCGCTGTTTGACGAAGGCCACCAGATGCAGACCTACCGGGTGATCAATCACTCCTACCGCTCCCTTAACAAGGCAAAGGAGAACCAGCTGTTTGTGATGATCTCCACCATGGGCACGGTATTGGACGGTGTGCTGGTGAACGAGTACACCATTGGGGATAAAATTTTAAAAGGCCAGGTGCCGCCGGATGTGGCGGACAGGGAACTGGTTTTGATCTACGAGATCGACGAGAAGGACAGGCCTCAGGACGGCCGCTGCTGGATCAAAGCAAACCCCTCTTTGGGGGTGCTTTTGCGGTATGAGGATTTGCTTTTGACCTGGCGTAACAGCCAGCATATTCCTCAATTGCGCAGCGACTTTATCACCAAGACCTGCAATGTATTCACCAAGGCGGATCAGGCCAGCTTTTTAGACTATAAGCTGGTGACCCAGAACGATGGCATGGCGGCCATGGAAGAGCTTCAGGGCCGGGAGGCCTATGGGGGCTTTGATATGTCGGCCAGCGAGGACCATTGCTCCTGCGCCATTGAGGTGCAGATGGAGGATGGCAGGCTGGCGGTAATCCCCCACACCTGGGTGCCCCGGGCCAAGGCGGAGCGTGACCAGAACACCCTGGACTATTATGAAATGGCCCAGGAGGGGCTGTTGACCATTGTGGAGGGCGACTATGTGGATCAGAGCTTGCTGATTGAGTGGTTTGAAAAAATGGCACGGGTGGTGAACCTGAAGGCCATTGGCTATGACCCGGCGAACGCTACGCTGCTGGTGCGGGCGCTGAGCAGTTACCGGGGGGAGAAACGCCCGGTGTTTACCTGTGAGCCGGTGCGCCAGGGCAGCCTGACCCTGAACGCTCCTATGAAGGACCTGAAAGAGCGCTTCCTTAACCGGCAGATCGTATACAACCAGAACCGGCTGTTTCGCTGGTATCTGGATAACGTGAAGATCGCCCGGGAGGACAGGGGCAAGGAAAAGGATAACTGGATGCCGGTAAAGGTGGATAAGCTGCGCAAGATCGACGGCTTTATGGCCTTTTTGGACGCCCACACGGTATGGATGCGCAACTGCCTGCCGGAGGGGGTGGAAGCGGCTGAACCAGAGGTTGAATTCTACCAATTGTCTTTAAGTGATTTGTGAGGTGAGGATCATGTGGCCATTTACCCGAAAAGCCCGGGGAGCGCCGGGGGAGGACGGCGGGAACAGCGTTGTGCCTGTAAGCTTCTGGCGGCCCCGGAGCGATTACAGCATGGAGGCCTCGGAGGGGATTTTTTCGGCGGTGACACGGCTGGCGACCACGCTGGCTTCCACGCCTTTCCACCTGTACGTGGGGAACCAGATCGCCCGGGAGCACCCTGTGGAGGCGCTGTTCGGCTACCAGGTAGCGCCGGGGATGACGCCCTTTGCCTATTTTATGGCCATGGAGGTATGCCGGGGAACGGCAGGCAATGGCTACGCCCTGAAGGTGCCGGACGCGCTGGGACGGGTAGAGCGGCTGGATGTGCTGGATCCTGACAAGGTGACGCCCATGCGGGACTATAAAACCGGCGAGGTGTGGTACAGGCTGACCCCGGGCACGGGGAAAGAACTGTATGTGCACTTCCGGGAAATGATCCATGTGCGGCAGGCCTCTTCCACGGGGCTGGTGGGCGTCAGCCCCGTGGCGGTGCTTAAGGATGCTTTGGACTATGACGCTCAGATGCAGAGTTTTTCTATTGAGCAGGTGAAGGGCGTAAACAGCGCGGTGGTGCTGGAGTTCCCCTCCGATCTGGGAAAAGAGCGCAAGAAAGAGATCATCAACCAGTTCATGGAGAATTACCGGGCATCCTCGGGCAACCTGATCGTGCTCTCTGGCGGCAGCAAGGCCAATGTGATCAATAAAAGCCCGGTGGATCCTAAAGTGCTGGATGTGGAGAAGGTGACCAAGGGCCGCATTGCGACGGTGTATATGCTGCCGCCCCATATGATGGGGATTTTGGATAAAGGCAACTATGGCTCCAACGAACAGCAGATGCTGGAGTTTTTGCAATTAACCATGCAGGCCGTGTACACCCAGTATACTCAGGAGCACCGGATGAAATTGATCCTGCGGGAGGAAGTTGCGAAAGGCTATGATTTTCGCTTTGATACGGATCGGCTGATTATTCCCACGGCGCTGCAAAAGGCCCAGGCAGCCCAATACTATGTACGCTCTGCCGGAAAGACGCCCAATGAGGTGCGGGGAGAAATGGGGCTTGACGGCGTGAAGGGCGGCGACGCGCTGATGGTGAGCCGGGATTTGGCGCCTTTCGATTATCTAATCAAAAACCCGGATGGGATAAGGAGGAATATGAATGGCTGATTTCTGGCGTTTTGCCCGGATGGAGGGCGCAGAGCCTGCCCGCCTGTATGTGGAGGGCGAGATCTGGCCGGAAAGCCCCTGGTGGCTTGAGGATGGCCGGATAGCTGCCCCGGACAGCTTTCGGCGGGAGATGATGGCCCTGGGGGACGGCGCTTTGGATGTGTATGTAAACAGCCCCGGCGGGGATGCGGCAGCCGGGGTGGCCATGGCAACGCTTTTAAGGCAGCATAAAGGCCACACCCGCTGCATTGTGACCAGCATGGCGGCCAGCGCAGCCAGCCTTTTGCCCTGCGGCTGCGATGAGGTGCAGATGGGGCCTGGGGCGCTTTTAATGATCCATAACCCTTCGACCCACGCATACGGGGATCACCGGGAGATGGCCCGCGCCAAAGCGTACCTGGACAAGCTCAAGGATGCGGTGATCAGCCTGTATGCCGAAAAGTGCGGCAAGCCCCGCCAGACGATTGTAAAGATGATGGATGATGAAACGTTTCTGACGGCGCAGGACGCTATTCGGGAGGGGTTTGCAGACGCCGTGCTGGAAAAGCCGGAGAAGGCAGCCGGCAGCATGACCTGGGGCTATCGGGCTGTGATGGCCATGAGCGAAAAAGCCACCGGGAAAATGCTTGACCTGACGATCCAAAAAGAGGAGCGGCAGGCGGAAAAGCAAGAGCGGGCAGAAATGGCTGCCTGGCTTAACGCATTATGACCGTTTAAGGGCGATGAAGCCCTTTCGGATAAAGACAATTAAGGAGGAGAGCACAATGAAAAACGGTTTCAAGGCCTTTGTGGCTCGGTGCAAGCGGCAGGCTCCATGGCAGCCGCCCAGGGTATCCATGACGCTGACCCTGTACGCACTCAAAGAGCAGGCGGGGCAGGTACAGGCCCAGATGGCCACGGAAAAGGAAGCCCTGGCTAAAATGCTTGCCGACCCGACCAGCAATATGGAGGCGAACCGCAAGGCCAAGCAGCGATTGAGTGATCTGAAGGAACGCTATGCGGGATTGACTGAGCAGATTCAGGAAATGGAGCAGGAGCAGAAAGCGCGGCTTAAAGAGGATGGCACGGGCGCAACCATGAGCAAGGAAGAGGCCCGGGGACGCTTCTTTCAGGCGGTGCTGAACGGCAGCAATGTACGGGAGCTGCCCAAGATGGCCTATGAGCAGCTGGGCGCGATTCCGGCGAATAATGCCGATCAGGGCATGGGCTCCAATCTTTTGCCCACCAACCTGTCCAACGAGCTGATGCTGGATCCTGTGGTGGAGAACCCCCTGCAGCCCTATATGACGGTGACCAATATCACGGGCCTGGAGATCCCCAAGCTAGGCTTCAGCGTGGAGGATGACGCCTTCCTTTCAAAGGATGGCGAGACGGCCAAGGAAATGGCCCTGACCGGTGACAAGATCAGCTTTGGCCGCCACAAGATGATGCTCAGAGCTGCCGTATCTGAAAGCGTACTGCGCTCCACGCCCCTGAACGTGGAAGCTGCCGTGACCGGGGGCCTTCACAGCGCCCAGGCTGCCAAGGTACTGAAGGTGATGTTTGCCCAGAGCCCTGGCACCGGCGAGGAGCACATGAGCTTGTACAGCACTCAGAATGGCGTGAAGAGCGTGACCGGCTCTACGATGCTGGACGCGATCCTGGCGGCCTACGGCGATCTGGAGGACATCTATGCCCCCAACGCCCGGGTGGTGATGCGCCGGGCGGACTATATCGCCATGATTCGGGAATTGGCCAATGGCGCGGAAAGCCTCTATGGAAAGAAGCCCGAGGAGATTATCGGCGTGCCTGTGGTTTTCTGTGAAAAGGCCGTAACCCCGGTGGTGGGCGATTTCAGGTATCTGCACATGAACTTTGATATGCCTCCCCTTTACGACACGGACAAGGATGTGAGCGTGGGTAACCGGCTGTTTGTGTTGACCCACTGGTATGACATCAAGGTGAAGCTGGCAGCGGCCTTCAGGCTGGCGACTGTCGCATGAGAAGGTAGGTGAGCCCTTTGGCAGCAACGCTCGATACAATGTGCAAAAACTATGGCTATGGCACAGACGCCGACTGGCAGCCTGAGGTAGCCCAAATGTGCATGGATGCTGCCAAGGAGTACCTTGCAAACGCAGGCGTAAAGGAGCGGCAGGACAGCCCCCTTTACGACCTGGCGGTGTATATGCTGACCATGCACTGGTATGATAACCGAGGTATCCAGATCGTGGGACAGATAAGGGGTGAACTCCTGCTTGGGATACGATCCATTATTCATCAGCTGAGCGAGTGACTTGTGCGTTAACAACTTAGAGCGAAGAACTCAGAGTTTTAATTGCTTAGTAATGAAAGCAAACCAAAGTTCTTAGTTTTAAACTCTTAGTTCTAAACTGCGACTGAAAGGAGCTTCTATGCGGGGGCTGGGTGATTTTAAACATTTGCTGACCCTTTACGCCAGAGGCGAATCAGGCCGGGCGACAAACCCGCTGGGAACGGTATATGCGGCAAAGCGGACGGCCAGCGGTAAGGAGTTTTTGGAATTGGGTGCAATGCACCAACAAAGCACGGTGATCTTTACCATTCGCAGGCCAATAAACTGGCAGCTGGACTCCGGCATTGAATGTGAGGACAGCAGGGGCCGCCGCTGGCAGGCGGTAGAGGTAACGCCTAACCTGCTGTACAGCACCTGCCTGGATGTCAGATGCGTAAGCACTCAGCTGGAGGGAATCGGCTATGCTTGATTTGGATAAGTGGATCACAGATGCTTTGAGCACGCTGGAGGACGAGGAGCTGACGGCCATGAGCCGGGAGCCCATGCGAAAGGCACAGGCGGACGAAATGTGGATCGTGTGGCGGGAGGTGAGCCTGCGCAAGGTCTTCGCCAGCGGAGAGCCTGTGCTCATCCAGCACAACCTGCGCCTGACCCTGAGCTATACAGAGGAGCAGGATCACCAAACCCTGACCCGCATGATTCAGGAGACGCTTAGAGGACGCCGGGGCTGCCTGTACGCCCGGTACGGCGGCGACCAATGGAACCAGGAAATTAAGCGCCGGGAGTGTGTGCTGTATCTGGGCGTATTGGAGAGCTGAAAACTTAGAGTTAAGAACTTGAAAGGAGCTTGTGTGGCGGTATTGACGGGGCATACAGAGCTCATTACAGAGCTTGAACAGTATGCCAAAGCCCTGGACCGGGAGACATTGGAGGATATTGTGGCCAGCGGCGGCCAGATCCTAGTAGAAGGAGTACGGGGCCAGATAAGACCCAGCCGGACCGGCACCCTGGAAAGCTCGATCACAGCAGAACCCTTAAGGGAGTTTGGCTTTGGCGATGCGGTGGGCGTGGACATCGGCTGGGCAAAGATCAAACGTCCCCGGGGATCCCGATCCTCTCACAGCCATGTGTACGGCCCTATCCTGGAATACTCGGAGAAAAGGCAGCTGAGGCATATGCTGGAGGGCTTTGAGCTATCCCATGTGGAGGCTGTGGGAACCATGTTGAAGCTTGTTTTTAAAAAGCTGAAAGTGTAAAAGGAGGAGTGTAAAATGGCTGCTACCATCAAAAATCTAAAGCCTGCCTACGAACTGACGGTATACAGCGCGATGCTGGCATTTATCCAGAAAATGCTGGAAACCGGCTCGCCTGAGTGGGAAAAGGACACCGATGGCACCAATGCGCTGGTGCGCAAGATGCCTGTGATCAAGACGCTGACGATCAGCCCGGACGCTGCGACCAAGAAGATCTATGCGTCGGGCATTGTGTATGACACCACCAACCAGGTGAAAGGCGCCACGGCCAGCCTGGGCCTGGTGGCTCTGCCCCGGGAGGTGTTGGACAAAGCGCTGGGGGCTGCTACCAGCGGCGCTTTGAGCTATGATAAAACCAACCAGCAGGGCCTGGAGTTTGCCTTTGGCTACTACTGCGAGAACTCTGACGGCAGCCTGGTTTACTACTACCATCCCCGGTGCAAGCTGGTGCTGGGCGATGAAGAGCACAACACCTCGGACGATTCGGATATCGATCCTGAAGTGACCTACGATGTGGAAATCATGCCCACGGCTGAAGGCGTGTGGCGAGTGCGGTATTACACGGCTGACGTGGCCAGCGGCAAGACGCCTTTGACCATGGATGAGTTCTTTGGCGCTCTGCCCTACACGGTGGCGGAGATCGAAGCTTTGCCGGGGCTGGAGAAAGCTGCTTCGTAACGATACGGGGGGTGCCGATTTGTGGAAATGATTCTGACCAAAGTTGAGCCTACCCGAGTGATGGTGGGTGGGGAGGAGGTATCTCTCCTTTTTACCATGCGGGCGGCTGCTGAGATGGAGCGGGAGCTGGGAACACCCTATCCGCAGATTCTGGACGAGCTTTTTCAGCGCCATGAGCCGGATGAGCCTGAGCCGCCGATGATGACCTGGGAGCGCCAGGCCAAAGTGATCGCCTGCCTGATGCGGGCAGGCGGCCATGAGGCTGACGCTGAGGCTGTGATGGATCTGCACGTGCATAGCTTTTCATCGCTTGCCCAGGGTGCGGTCAAAGAGATTCTTTTCAAAACGCCTCAAGGGAGTAAAAAAAAATAACTCCCAGCGGGGAGCGGGAAAAGGGATTTGATTGGCAGATGGCCATGTATACTGCCCGGAGCATGATGGGCTGGAGCCTTGAGGAGTTCTGGCGGGCCTCGCCGGCATTGCTGGATGGACAGATGAAGAGCCACCTGAAGGTGCACCGCCCGCGAAAGAAGGGGCGAAAGGCTCAGCGGCAGGAGCCGACAAAAGTTAGATATGTGGACCAATTGCCAGGAAACTTTTGGTAAGAAGGGGCGCGTTGCAAAACGCGCCCCTTCTATTCCTATTTTTCTTTTTTCAGTGGAAGAAATGACTTCCCGCCAAGGGCTCACTTCCTTGCTGTATGGCGGAAATACCCTATTATTTGGGGTTGAATTTGACGGTAAACTCGGGTATAATAAAGCTGAAGGGAGCTGACAGCATGACGAACATCGTCCCCATCTCTGATCTGAAGAACTACACCGAGGTTCTCAGCCATTGCGATAACGGTTCGACCGTTTACCTCACCAAGAACGGGCGCGGAAAGTATGTGGTGCAGAGCCTTGTGGAGCATGAAAAACTGCAAGCAACCGTGAAGCTGCTTGCAGAGCTTTCCAAGGGCATTGAATCCATCCGCACCGAGGGCGTTCTTACCATTGACGAGGCGTTTGCTGGTCTGGAGGACTGAGTATGGCGCAGGTGACACTTTCCAAAGAAGCACAGCGCGACTTGGCGTCCATTCGTAATTACATCCGGGATGAATTATGCAATCCGGATGCCGCCAAGCGCATCCTTGCCAGTCTCAAAAAGGGCGTGCGGTCTCTTGAAAAGTTTTCCGGGCGCGGCCGTCCGCTGGATGCGCTGATTCCCGTTCACACGGAATACCGTTATCTCGTGTGCGAGAATTACTGCATCTTCTACATCGAGGGAAACGATCAGGTGATCGTCGTGAGAATCCTGCACCAGCGGCAGGACTGCCTGCGGGCATTGTTTCTTGAAAACTGATCATGGCGCAACACCGGGCCACACTTCGTCGATATGGCGAGGCTGTGGCTTTTTCTTAGGGTGTTCCCGTTTTTCGTTCCACGGCCGAACACGCAAAAAGCCCGGCTCTGCCGGGGGATGATTATTGTATGTGTTGAAATTATATCTGCAAAAGGGTTGACTTTTGAACACATCATAAATACAATAAAGGTGTGCTAAAAAGTGAGGTGATATAATGAGCCCGCGCACAGGGAGACCCAAGCTTGAAGACCCCCATACAAAAAGGCTGAGCGTATGTCTAAATGAACAGACAATGAAGCAGTTAGAAGCGTATTGCAAAGAACATGGGATAACTAAAGGAGAGGCAATACGTAAGGGGGTGTTACTTCTCTTGGAGAAAGAATAAAAACCGCGCATCTTCTGACTTGGCGGAAAGCAGATGCGCGGCCTCAATCCCCAGAGGTTGCCCACCGGGTAAATCTATTATATCACGGTGAGCAGCCTCCTGACAAGCGAACAGGAGGAAAAGAAGGTATCATATTTTCATTTTAGGGGTTGACTTTTGCCTGACAGAATTGTATAATTATGTCGGGCAAAAGAAAGAAGGTGACAAAGTGAGCCCACGTACAGGCCGCCCAACTCTAAACCCGAGACCTCATAAAATGAGTATTCGCATAAACGATGATAGTTTGAATACGCTCAATCTCTACTGCAAGCAGGAAGGAATCAATAAAACCGAAGCAGTGGAAAGAGCTATCGGGAAATTAAAGGCGGAAATAAAAAAGTGAAGAACCGCCCACTCGCCAAAGTAACGATTCTTCACACACACCACCTTTTCAGGAGGCATGAATATGATACCACATTCCTCCGAAAAGGTCAAACCAGCGAACAGGAGGAAAAGAAGGTATCATATTTTCATTTTAGGGGTTGACTTTCTGACAGTCATATATTAAAATATTGACTGTCAGAAAGTGAGGTGACGAATTGAGCCCTCGTACAGGTCGCCCTAAAATAGACAATCCCAAATCGATCCAAGTCTCCGCACGACTGGATAGCGCAACGATTCAAAAGCTTGAATACTGCATGGAAAAACTGAACTTGACAAAAGCTGAAATTTTGCGGGAAGGGATAGAGAAAGTCTATCAGGGCATTAAAAAATGAGATTCGGCCGCACCGACAAGCACATACCGAATCTCACACACCACCTTTTCAGGAGGCATGAATATGATACCACATTCCTCCGAAAAGGTCAAACCAGCGAACAGGAGGAAAAGAAGGTATCATATTTTCATTTTAGGGGTTGACTTTCTGTTCGACAAAATATATAATTATTGTCGAACAGAAAGTGAGGTGATATATTGAGTCCCCGAATCGGGCGTCCTAAAGTTGAAAATGCAAAAGATGCAAGGATAGGCGTAAGGCTTGACCAAGAGACGGTACGAAAGCTGGATGAGGTAGCTGCGCTTCGTAACGAAAGCCGATCCGAAGTAATTAGGAGAGGCATTGAAAACGAGTATAAGGACGCAAAAAAAAGGGGCTAAGAGGCTGTATGCTTGGCGGCTCACCTCTTAACCCACACACCACCTTTTCAGGAGGCATGAATATGATACCACATTCCTCCGAAAAGGTCAAACCGACAAAATAGGAGGAAAAGAATATGACACGGGCAGAGAAAACGCAAAGCATGGAAGAGGCCTGGGATCGGGCGGACGCGCTGGCGAATGAATTGGAGTTTCTGCTCTGGAGCCAGACGGCGACGAATAACTATATTGCAACGATTGTGAATTATGAAAATCACGTTAATGATATGCTGACGGGCATTGAATACGCCTGGGGACGGATCATAAGGGAACTCCAGGAAGTGCTGGAGGCCGGCTATGAAAAGGAGGCGGTATAAATGACGAAGGCTTATGAAACGCTGCTGGAAGTTGCAGAGGACACAGCGCTGCAACTTGATTGTTTGGTAAAGAGCGTGATGATATTGGAAAGCTATATGGAAGCCACCGATCATACTGGCGCAAACAGGGATGATGGGCAAGCGTGTTATGTGATTCAGCGATATTTGGAAACCCTGGCAGAAAAGCTTAAGGCCGGGGTAAACGAAGTTTATAAGAGCGTAAGAAAGGCCGGGTAACGGTCTCTCCCTCAGCCCCTACGGGATGAATCCCTTTGGGGCAGCTCCCTCGAGAGAGGGAGCCTTTTTTATTGCGGGTTATCGTCTTCCCACGCCCAGCTGCTCCATGAGAGCTTTTTGAAGCACCTGGGAGAAGTTGACGCCCTTGGAAAGGGCAACGGCGTTCAGCCAGGCGGGGAGGGTGATGGTGCGGCTGACGGAGCGGTTTTCTTTGGCCATACGGATGGCGGGCATGAAAACATCGATAAGCACGGGGCGCTCGTTAGCTTCCAGGATGACGTTTTCCAAGGAGGAAGGCTCGGGGATGGGATCGTCGTCCTCCTCCATGCACCAGAGGTGGCCGCCCATGGCCTCCTTGGCGCTCAAAAGGGCCTCCTGCTCGGTATCGCCGCAGGTGACGCAGCCGGGCAGATCAGGCCAGGTGACGGAGATCTGGCCCTCTTCATAGGTGAAAATGGCGGGGTAAACGTAGGTGTCAGGCTTTTTCATGGTCAATTACTCCTTTTTTATATTGTGCTCCGACGCTTGACCAGAGCGGGGAGGAGGCGGAGCTCTTAGAAAGTGAGCCCCGCCTGTTTTTGTATGCTCCGGAGGGTTGCGGGTTTCAGGTCTTTGCTAGGGTGAGGGACGGTGACCTTGCCGGGCTTGGCGGGATGCTTGAAGTGGTGGTGATCGCCGGTGGTGCTGAACTCATACCAGCCATCCGCTTTAAGCATCTTGATGACCTCCCTGGAAGAGTAGCTCTTCATTGGTAATGTTCCTCCTTACATTTAACATTATAGCACATATTATAATATGTGTCAATTGTTCTGACAAATATTTTTATATGTGTTTTTATTCGCGCATTAGCATAGGCTGGCCGCCTTGCGG
>JAFUPO010000026.1 GCA_017481185.1 Clostridia bacterium
CAGGCAGGGCCAGGCCAGCTTGCAGGGCGTTTTCCCTGCGGGCGAAGGCGCAGGCTATGCAGGGGGCATCGTTTCCGCCGCGGCGGACGGTATCCGCTGCGCCCTGTGGGCCATCGAAAGGATTCTTGAAGGATGATCAAGGGCGTTATTTTTGATATGGACGGCGTCCTCTTTGATACGGAGGCCTTCGGCATGGACTGCCTGCTGGGCGCCGCCCAGGAGCAGGGCATCCCCATGGAGAGGGAGCACGTGACCTGCTCCCTGGGGCTGAACCGGGGCATCTTTATTCAAAAGTGCACCCAATGGTTTGGCGAGCATGATTATCCCCTGATGCTGCGCCGCTGGGCTGAGCTGATCTTTGAAAAGATTGAAATGCAGGGGATGCCCTTTAAGAAAGGGATGCCCCAGGTGCTCCACGACTTAAAAGCCCGAGGCATCAAGCTGGGCCTAGCCACCTCTAACGAACGGTATGTGGTGGATCATTATTTCAAGGCCGCAGGCATTGACGGCCTCATGGACGCCATCGCTACCGGCGATCAGGTGGAAAACTCAAAGCCCGCGCCTGACATTTACCTGGAGGCTGCTCGGCAATTGGGCCTTGAGCCCCTTGAGTGCGCCGGTGTGGAGGATTCCTTTAACGGTATCCGGGCCATCCGGGCCGCGGGGATGAAATGCGTGATGATTCCTGATCTGAAGCCCTATATCCCCGAGCACGCCCCCTATGTAGACCTTCTGCTCACCGACTTAACTCAGCTCATTCCCTCTCTTTTTGAATAAAAGTCGTTTTCTTTGAAGAGAGCGCGAGATGAACTTTCTTTTTTGCAAAAGAAAGTTCATCTCGCAAAAAATACATCACATGAAAGGACGATCCCTATGCGCGCTTACGAACGGTTTCTCAAGTACATTGCCATCGACACCACCAGCTGCGAAGCCAACGACTGCTGCCCCTCCACTCCCAACCAGAAGGTGCTGGGCGCTCAGATCGTGGAAGAACTGAAGGCCCTGGGCGCACAAAATGTGCGCATGGATGACAACGGGTATGTGTACGCCTTCATCCCCGGCAAAAACAAGCCCGAAGCTCCTGTGATGGGCCTCATCGCCCACCTGGATACCGCCCCCGCCGTGGCCGGCGGCCCCATCTGCCCCGCCATTGTGGAAAATTATGACGGCAAGGACATCGCCTTGAAAAACGGCATGACCATTGAGGTCAGCGAGTTCCCTTGGCTGGAAAGCTATAAGGGCAAGAGCCTCATCGTCACCGACGGCAACACCCTCCTGGGCTCTGACGACAAGGCGGGCGTGGCGGAGATCATGACCTGCGCCGAGCGGCTGCTGGCCCCCGACGCGCCAGACCACGGCCCCATCGCCATCGGCTTCACCCCCGACGAGGAAATCGGCCGGGGTGCTGACCTGTTTGATGTGCCCGGCTTTGGCGCGGAGTACGCCTTCACTGTAGACGGCGGCGCTCTGGGCGAGTTGGAGTATGAAAACTTCAACGCCGCCGCCCTCACCGTCACCGTTACCGGCAAAAACATCCATCCCGGCGAGGCCAAGGATAAGATGATCAACGCCTGCCTCATCGCCATGGAATATGCTCGGATGCTGCCTCCCGCCGAGGCTCCCGCCCACACCGAGGGCTATGAGGGCTTCTTCCACCTGTGCGATATGCAGGGCGACGAGGAAAAGGCTGTGCTCCACTACATCATCCGGGACCATGATATGGACAAGTTTGAAGCCCGCAAGGAGCTGGCCCGCAAGATCGGCGAATATCTCAACCACCGCTGGCCCGGCCGGGTGGAAGTGACCCTCAAGGACAGCTACTTCAACATGAAAAAGGAGCTGGCCGATCACATGGAGATCATTGACAAGGCCAAGGCCGCCTTTGAGGCCTGCGGCGTTGCGCCCATGATCAAGCCCATCCGGGGCGGCACTGACGGAGCTCGGCTTTCCTATATGGGTCTGCCCTGCCCCAACCTGTCCACCGGCGGCCACAACTTCCACAGCCGCCAGGAGCTGATCGCCATCGAATCCATGGACGTGATGGCCGATGTGCTGGTCAAGCTGGCTCAGTAAAGCCATGCCCACGCCATCTCGATGCAGCTGGGTCAATCTGAAAAACGAGACCTATGTGAAATATCACGACGAGGAATGGGGCCGCCCCCTTTACGACGATCAAAAGCTTTATGAGCTCTTGATCCTTGAAAGCTTTCAGGCGGGCCTCTCCTGGGAGTGCGTATTGAACAAGCGCGAAAGCTTTCGCGCCGCCTTTGACGGGTTCGACATCGACAAGGTCATGGCCTATGACGATGCGAAGCAGCAGAAGCTGATGAACGATCCTGGCATTATCCGCAATCGGCTGAAAATCAAAGCGGCAGTTAAAAACAGCGCTGTGTTTAAAAGCATCCAGCAGGAGTTTGGCTCCTTCAGCCGCTACCTGTGGGCGTTTTCTGAGCATCAGGTGATCCAGGAGGAGTTCACGCAAAGAACCACCTCGCCCCTTTCGGACGCTATTTCCAAGGATCTTAAAAAGCGGGGCATGACCTTTGTGGGCTCCACAATTGTCTACGCCTACTTGCAGTCCATGGGTATGATTAACGGCCATGCCAGGGATTGTGCATACCATTCATCCTTTCAGCCATAGCAGGCTTTGCGCAAGGAAACCTTCGCCGCCTGCCAAGCTACTTAACATTAAACGCACCTGCCATAAGGCAGGTGCGTTTCAGCCTGTAGAAAAACCCAGTTTTCGCGGAAGCGAGAACTGGGTTTTTGTAAAGAAAGAAACAAAAAGGCGAGAGAAGAGAGAAAGGGAGACGGAATCTGCCCAACCACCTTGCAAGTTTTTTGAGATTCATGGCAGCGAACTTAAGCCTGACCCAGTTTGAGACCTGAGCAAGGCCGCGGAACGGA
>JAFUPO010000027.1 GCA_017481185.1 Clostridia bacterium
AGCTGCCGCAGGAGGAAGCCGTGCAGATTCTCAGGCAGGCCACCTCCGGCGTGCTGGAGCTGCTGGGCGATGACGATTATCCCTACGCCGTGCCCATGAGCCACCTGTATCAGGACGGCAAATTGTATTTCCACTGCGCGGTGACAGGCCACAAGGTGGACGCCATCCGCCGCCACGGCAAGGCTTCCTTCTGCGTTGTTGCGCAGGATGATGTGAAGGAAGAAACCTTCACCACGCATTTTTGCAGCGTGATCGCCTTTGGCAAAATCCGCATTCTGGAGGACGAACAGGAAAAGCGCGAGGCCATCATGGCGCTGGCGCGCCGCTTCTCCCCCGGACGCGACGAGGCCGCGAAGAAGGAAATCGACGAGAGCATCGGCCATATGAACATGCTGGTGATGGATATTGAACACCTCACCGGCAAGGAGGCCGTGGAACTGATGAAGCAGCGCAAAAAATAATAGCAAAAAATGGCTTCATCGCTGCACAAGTGTGATATACTGAAGCTACCCATTCTGTTCCGAAAGAAAGGAGTATCCCCATGAAAAAGATCATTGCTGTTGTTCTGTCCCTGATGCTGGCGATGAGCCTGAGCTTTGCGATGGCTGAATCCACCGTCATTGCCTATGAATCCCGCGGCGCGCAGATTCCCGCTACGCTGGTTACCCCCGACGGCGCGGAGAGCTATCCCGGTGTGGTGCTCATCCACGGCCACGGCGGCAGCCGTGAAGAAAACGTGGGCTTCGCCGCCATCGCTGATGCGCTGGCTGCCAAGGGTATCGGCTCCATCCGCATGGACTTCCCCGGCTGCGGCGAGAGCACCGAGAGCTTCCAGAACAATACCCTGACCAACATGAAGGCTGACGTGGCGGCTGCCATCGAATATGCCAAGGCCAACACCGGCATGACCAAGCTGGGCCTCTTCGGCTACAGCATGGGCGGCCGCATCACCCTGGAAATGGTTGCTGAGGACGCCGCTCCCGACGCCATTTGCCTCTTGGCCCCCGCCGCCGCCACCGGCGATCTGAAGAACCTCTTCGGCGGCCAGGAAGCCTATGACAAGATGTATGAAACCGCCAAGACCGAAGGCTACGTAGTTTTTGAGACCATCTACGGTCAGGTGCAGGAGCTGAGCCAGAAGTGGTTCGACGATCTGGTAGCCTATGAAGATGTGAACGCCGCCGCCAAGGCCAAGTACACCGGCCCCGCTATGGTCATCTGGGGCAGCGATGACGAAGCTGTGGCTCCCGCCATCTCCGCCGCCACCGCCGAGGCCCTGAACGCCAAGACCGTTGACGCCACCGGCGAAGGCCATGGCTACGGCTTCTACAGCGAGGATGACGCCGTGCGCAACCTGGTTGCCAATTCCGCAGCCGATTTCTTCGCAGAGAACCTGAAGTAAGTTATATTCAAAGCGCCTGCTCCACAAGGGGCAGGCGTTTTTTCTTTACACAGGGGCAGGAAATATGTTATTGTGTATACAAATAAAACCAAGAATGGAGGCCTTTTGTTGACAAAGGGAAAATCCACGCTCATTATCGTCGTCTTGTCCCTGCTGACCCTCGTATTCGGCGCGCTCTACTTTGCAACGGATCTGGACGCAGAAACCAAGGCGGCTCAGATTGAGTCCCTCTCTGTTGATGCTGCCCAAAAGGCCGAACGGATCGAGACTCTCACTACCGCCGATGCCCAGAAGGCTGCCCAGCTCGAAATCCTCACCGCCGCCGATGCCCAGAAGGCTGCCCAGATCGAGGCCCTCACCGCTGCCGATGCCCAGAAGGCGGCCCAGATCGAGGCCCTCACCGCTGCCGATGCCCAGAAGGCCGCCCAGATCGAGGCCCTCACCGCCGCCGATGCCCAGAAGGCCGCCCAGATCGAAATCCTCACCGCCGCCGATGCCCAGAAGGCCGCCCAGATCGAGGCCCTTACCGCTGTCGAGAGCATGAAGGATGCCCAGATTGCCCAGCTGACCGCTCAGCTGACGACCCAAGAAGATCTGTCTGAGATCACCGAGGGAACCTGCGTCTCCACTAAGCGATTTGTTAAGCTGCTGAAGGAGTATGACGTTTTATACCGGGTAAGCAATGCCACCGATGATTCAGACTCTGATATGGTTGAGTTTCTTAACACAGGCACATCAACCAATGGCACTGAGTTCAGTTATCTAGTCAATATGTTTTTTTACAAAGATAACAGCTCCGTCGATTTTTATCTATGGAATCTGGTGGAATTTGACGCCAGCCGCTATGAAGAAGCTCTTAAAACCTGCAATGAGCTCAACAGCAAATGGAAATGGGGGTTCCTCAGCGTGAACAAAGAAAATGCCGCTTTCAACTATTCCTATATGATTCCGCTTATGAACCAACCCTCTGACGGCGAGTTGCTGTTGAACGCTTTTTTGAATATTCATGATATAGTCACTTACTGCTACGACGATCTGTATGCCTATCGCAAGCAATGAGCAGGCGCTGCGCAAGCTTCATCTATTGCAAGGCGCACTGATAAAGAAAAAAGCGACGTGTTTTAACACGTCGCTTTTTCATGGTGAGCCCGGCGGGATTCGAACCCACGACCTTTTGATTCGTAGTCAAACACTCTATCCAGCTGAGCTACGGGCCCACAGTGCTGCTCAAAGTCAGCTTTTGTATTATAGCAAAGCCCACGCAAAAATGCAAGCCTTATTTGCCGAAATTTTAAAATATTTTTTCAATAGTTGACGCAATCCCCTTTCCATTGCATACTGAAAACCAAAGGAGGCGATTCCATGGCAGAGGATATGGCCCAGGCGGTGCGGGCGCTGGCAGCGCAAATTCCCCCAGGCAAGGTGGCCAGCTATGGTCAATTGGCCCTGATGAGCGGCCATCCCCGAGGGGCTCGAATGGTGGGCTACATCATGCGGGGCAAGGCCAGCCGGGGGCTGCCCTGCCACCGGGTCATCCGCCAGGATGGCAGCCTTTGCCCGCCGGATATTTTCGGCGGCCCGGGGATCCAGCGGGCCATGCTGGAGGCCGAGGGGGTTGTTTTTCTGCCCGATGGGAGGGTGGATATGGCCCAGTGCCGGTGGCAAGGCCCATAAAAAAGCAGAACACCACCCGCCCCTGTTGGGCAAGCAGCGCTCCGCTATCCACCTCTTTTTTGAGGCTAAAAAATTATAGCACAGGTTTTTTGCCTGCGCAAGAATTGTCAAAAACTTATTTTTTAGGAGGCGCCTATGCGGGCCATTCAAGCCATCACCGATTTTGTTTTTGTACAAAACTCCCCCTGCCCGGCAGACATTATCTTTCTCCCCGGCGGGCCGGGGGATGCGCCCTGCTTGAAGGCGGCTGAATTATACCGCCAGGGCCTTGCGCCCCTGATCCTTCCCTCGGGGCGGTTTGCCATTGGCAAAGCCTGCTACGAGGGGCAAGAAGCCACCGAGTGGGCGCATATGAAAAACCTGCTCATGGCAAAGGGCGTGCCGCAGGAGGCCATCCTGCGGGAGGACAACGCCTCCTTTACCTGGGAAAACGCCCTGTTTTCCCGCCGGGTCACAGACGCTTTGGGCCTTTGTATCCGCAAAGCTCTGCTGGTGTGCAAGGCCCACCATGCCCGCCGAGCCCTGACCTATTATGAAATAGCATACCCGGAGGCTGACCTCCGGGTATGCCCTGCGCCCATCCCCGGCATTGACCGGCAGGGCTGGTATTTAACGCAATACGGCATGGATGCCGTGTTCGGTGAACTCAACAGGTTTGCCCAGCAGATGCCCACCATGGAGGTGTTCAGGCGCTCTTAAACGCCCCACACCAGCCAGATATAGGCATAGCCCGCCAGCACCGCAGACAGGGTGAAGGGCACGCCGATGCGCAGGAAGTCTTTGAGGCTCACGGTTTCGCCGTTTTTGCGCAGGATGCCGATGGCGGTGATGTTGGCGGAGGCGCCGATGGGGGTCAGGTTGCCGCCCAGGGTAGCGCCGGTGAGCAGGCCAAAGTAGAACACATAGGGCTCCAGACCCATCATGCCGGAAAGGCTGGTGACCACGGGCAGCATGGTGGCAACGTAAGGAATGTTGTCAACAAAGGCGCTCATGACCACGGAGAAGAACACCAAGAGGGTGTAGAGCATGAAGGGGTTGTTGCCAGCGATGGAATTGAACAGCCCGGCAATGGCGTCGATGACGCCGGCAGCCTTGATGCCGCCGATGACGATGAACAGGCCGAAGAGCAGCAGGATGGTATCCTTATCCAGATCGGCCAGCACGCGCTTCACCACATCGGCGCTCTTTTCTTTTTGGGCCGTGTACAATAGGCCAATGGCCAGAAGGGCGAGGCACACCAGGCCGTTTTTGTGTTCAAAGGCCCACAGGGCAAAGCCGCCCTCGGGCTGGGGCAGGAAGGATACCAGGATCATGACCACCACCACGGCGATCATCAAAAAGGAGGGGAAATAGTTGGTCACTTCGGTTTCCACCCGGGCCTCCACCTTTTCCTTATCCTTGCGGAAGAGCACCAGCAGAATCAGCAGGCTGGCCACAGCGCCCAATTCAACGCCCCAGGCGATGCCGGGTTTGCCCAGCATCCAGAAGAAGTCCATAAAGTTCATGTTGGCAGCGTCGGCCAGCATGATGCTGGTGGTGTCGCCCACCAGGGTAGCAGCGCCCTGGAGGTTGGAGGAAACTGCAATGGCGATCAGCATGGGCACGGGGGAAATTTTGAGCTTCTTAGCGATGGCCAGGCCCCCAGGGGCGATCATCAGCACCGTGGCCACGTTATCCACAAAGGCGCTGACCACGCCAGCAAAAAGGCTCAGGGCTGCCACAGCCCACTTCACGTTGGGCACCTTGCAAAGGAGCATTTCAGACAGGCGGGCGGGCATCTTGCTCTCAATGAACAAGGTCACGATACCCATGGTGCCAGCGATCATCATCAGCACATTGTAGTCCACTTCCATCAGAGCCTTGGGGATATTCATCTCCCACAGGCCGAAGTAGCCCAGCGCCACAAAGATGGCAGCGGAGGTCAGAGCGATCCAGGGCCGATACTTCTGAAATGCCAGCATGAGCACGTAGGTCACCAGAAAAATGATCAATGCGGTTATCATAGGGTCCTCCTCGAGATTTCTTTGCCGTTTCTTAACCATTATAAGTGTTTTTGGATAATTGTAAAGTATAAATTGTATCTCCGTTACCATTTTGGGGCATACTGTCTCCAACAAGGGAGGGAGACACAAATGAGCAAGTATTGGGGCCTGTATGCCAGCATTTTAGTGGTCTGCTTGGGCATGGCGGTATGGAGCATGATCCCCGCCCGGGAGGAAAGCCAGCCGGCAAGCGCCCCAGCCCAGGCAGCCCCTGCGCCTACCCCGGGGCTGCCCCAGGGGGTGCACTTGGGCCTGGGTCATTTGGAAACGGAGCCCTGCCTCATCCCCCAGGAAAAGCTATGGGCTGGCAAAATGATGCTGATTGACCCAGACCATCCCCTCCCCGATGCGGCCCCGGTGCCCAACACCCTTTCAGTGGCTGCCCTGGGGGCTGCCGCCCGCTCCCCCCAAACGGTGGCGGCGGAGGAAACCATCACCGCCCTGAGAGAATGGCTCTACGCTGCCCTGCACAAGGGGTATGCGACCCCCGTGGTTTGGGCCGGAACCCGCTCCCGCGCCCAGCAGCTGGAGTGGCAATTGGATCAACTGCGCCTTTACGCCCAGAACCATTCACTCCAGGAGGCTGCTCAAATGACCGCCCGAGAGCGGGAGGCCCCCGGCTATTCAGAGCACCACACGGGCTGGGCCATTGATATACGCCTGTGCGCCAGCTATTACCAGCCGCCTGACGATCAGCCCCTCAGCGCTTCCCCTGCCGGTCAATACCTTTTGCAGACTGCCTGGCGCTACGGTTTCATTCATCGCTATAACGATCACCCCTGCCCGGAGGAAGCCTACCATTTTCGGTATGTGGGGCTGCCCCACGCCCAGGTGATGAACGCCCTGGGTTTGCCCCTGGAGAATTATCTGGATTTTCTCCACGAGGCTCAAGCGGTGCGATTTTACCACCAGGGAGAATTGCAGTATGTGATTCTCTGCCAGCCCGTTACCGGCGACTGGACCCTGCGCAAGCCCCGAGGCCTCAAGGCTCTGGATGTACGCTATGATAACCAGGGCTACGCCCTGGCGGTGTTCGGGGTGGAAACGGATGCCTAAGCAGCTTAAACTCAAAGCGGGAGCCCCGATAGGACGGGGCTCCCGCTTTTGGTTGCTTATTACTTGCTCTTGTGAAACAGCAGGCGCTCGTAGCGATACTTATCGCAGTTGCGCACGGTAATCTCCAGCTCCTCGTCGCCCATCACCGTATTGCGGCCCTGGGCGTAGAGGGCGTCCACCTTTTCCTTTACAGCCGCCACCAGGGGATCGGTCTTGCTGATCTGATCCTCCCCGGCGAGGCGGAAATAGCTATTGATCCAGTGGGCGATGCCTGCCAGGCCCGAGTGGCTATCCACCGCCACAGAGGCGGGGCGGTTCAGCAGCTTGGCGGTGTCAAAGATGTTGTAGATCTCCTCATCCTTAAGCATCCCATCAGCGTGGATGCCCGCCCGGGTCACATTGAAGTGGCGGCCCACGAAGGGCTGGCGGGGAGAGATCTCAATGCCGATCTCCCGCTCCATGTAATCGGCAATCTCCGTAATGGCAGACAGATCCATGCCGTCGGTCTCCCCCTTGATGGCCTGGTATTCGATGGCCATGGCCTCCAGAGGGCAGTTGCCGGTGCGCTCGCCAATGCCCAACAGGGAGCAGTTGATGCTGGCGCAGCCATAGAGCCAGGCGGTGCCTGCGTTGCAGACCACCTTGTAAAAGTCGTTGTGACCATGCCATTCCAGCTGGGCGGAGGGCACCTCGGCATAGTGGCGCAGGCCGTAGATGATGCCCGAAACGCTGCGGGGCAGGGCTGCGCCCGGGTAGGACACGCCATAGCCCATGGTATCGCAGGCGCGAATTTTGATGGGGATGCCGCTTTCTTTGGACAGGGCCATCAGCTCCGATGCGAAGGGCAGCACAAAGCCGTAAAAATCCGCCCGGGTGATGTCCTCAAAGTGGCAGCGGGGGGTGATGCCATAATCCAGAGCCGCTTTCACGATGCCCAGATACTTCTCCATAGCCGGGCTGCGGGTTAGATGCATCTTTTTAAAGATGTGGTAATCCGAGCAGGAAACTAAAACGCCCGTCTCCTGCACGCCAGCCTCCTTGACCAGCTGAAAATCCTTTTCATTGGCCCGGATCCAGGTGGTAATCTGCGGAAACGCCAGCCCCAAATCCTGGCAGCGGGCCAGAGCCTCCCGATCCTTCTGGGTATAAAGAAAAAACTCGCTTTGGCGAATAATGCCCTTGGGGCCGCCCAGGCGGCTCATGAGCTTGAACAGGTGCACAATCTGATCCGGCTTAAAGGGCGACACGCTCTGCTGCCCATCCCGAAAGGTGGTATCCGTCAGCCAAATATCCTCCGCCATGGACAGGGGCACCAGCCGGTTGTTGAAGCCGATCTTGGGGATGCTGCCGTACTCATAAATCTCCCGGTACAGGTTGGGCTCCGCCACATCCTGCAAGGCGTACTTGTAATTGGCCTGCTGCAATAAATTTGTCCGCTTGTCATATTGAAGCATGGGGAACCTCCTTGTTCGTTGTATTTTAGCGAGGGAGGGATCTTCTTGAAAGAAAACCCCTCCCTTTCCAAAGTACTTCAGTATTACTTATAACCGAAAAAAGAACATTTGTAAATGTTTTTATGCTGTAAAGGCGCAAACAAACCGTTCAATGCGGTCAAGGCCTTCCTTGATGTTTTCCATGGACGTGGCGTAGGAAAGGCGGCAGTAGCCCTCCGCCTCAAAGGCGATGCCAGGCACCACAGCCACCATGGCCTCGGTGAGGAGGGTTTCCACAAAGTCCATGCTGGTATCGATCAAGCGGCCCTTGTAGGCTTTGCCCAATACCTCCTTGATGTTCATCATAATATAGAAGGAACCCTTGGGTTTTATGCACGAAAGGCCGGGAATCGCGTTGATGCGCCCTACCATGTAATCCCGGCGGCGCTCAAACTCCTGCCGCATTTCCTCCACGCAGGTCTGATCGCCGTTCAGGGCGGCCGTTCCTGCATCCTGGGCGATGGAGCAGGCGTTGGAGGAGGCCTGGCTCTGGAAGGTGGTCATAGCCTGGATGACGTTCTTAGGGCCGGCGGTATAGCCGATGCGCCAGCCGGTCATGGCGTAGGCCTTGCTCAGGCCGTTGACCACAAGGGTCTGGTTTTTGATCTCCTCCCCCAGCTGGGCGATGGAGATGTGCGCCAGCCCGTCGTAAAGAAGCTTTTCGTAAATCTCGTCGCTGATCACGTAGAAGCCGTGCTTCACCGCCAGATCTGCCACGCCCTGCAATTGCTCCTTATTCCACACGCAGCCGTTGGGGTTGGAAGGGCTGGTCACAATAATGGCCTTGGTGCGCCGGGTGATCCGGCGGGCAATGGCATCCAATTCAGGGATGAAGTCGTTGCTTTCCTGGGTGCGCACATACACCGGCACGCCCCCAGCCATGCGCACCATCTCCGGATAGCTGACCCAGCAGGGGATGGGGATGAGCACCTCGTCGCCAGGGTTCAAGATGGCCTGAAAAATGGTAAACAGGCTGTGCTTGGCCCCGTTGGATACAATGATCTGATCGGGCGTATAAGCCAGGCCGCTATCCCGCTGCAATTTGCCGCAGATGGCCAGGCGCAATGCCAAGGTGCCTGCCACGGGAGTGTAGCGGGTATGGCCGTTGTGGATAGCCTCCATGGCCGCATCGCCGATAAAGGCGGGGGTATCAAAATCCGGCTCGCCTGCGCCAAAGCCGATCACCGGCAGGCCCCTGGCCCGCAGCTCCTTGGCCTTGGCGTCCACTGCCAGCGTCAGGGACGGGGCGATATTTTCGCAGCGATGGGAAATGGAAAGGGACATGGTGCGCATCCTCCTGGCCTTCAGATTGCATACAATATTGTTCGATACCGCTCATCATACATTTTGCATGATGCAAGGTATAATTCTCCCCTTTTGAGGAAACTCCTTCCCCATTATACTGCAAAATTTGAATTTTTCTTGTTTTTAAATTGCATTTTTAAAAAGCCGCAAAAAGCTCCGACCCTAAAAATTGGTCGGAGCAGCAGCGCCTACCTTTGGGCATACACCGGATTGGTTAAAGCCCCAATGCCCTGGATGCTGACGGTCATCACATCCCCAGGCCCAATGGGGGCGATGCCCCCGCCGGTGCCGGTGAGGATCACATCCCCCGGGTTGAGGGTCATGATCTGAGAAAGGAAGCTGACAATCTCCTCCGGGGAAAAGATAAGTCCCTGCGTGGTGAAGGATTGGCGCACCTGGCCGTTAACCAGCATTTGCACGGTCAAGGGGCCTTGGGGCGGCTGAGTCTCAATCCAAGGACCTAGGGGGCCGAAGGTATCCCGCCCCTTGGCGGCGCACCACTGGCCGGATATTTTTTGCAGGCTCCGGTCAGACATATCATTGGCGCAGGTATAGCCAAAGATGTGAGCTCGAGCCTCCCGAGGCGAAATATGCCAGGCCGTTTTGCCGATGACCACCGCCAGCTCCGCTTCCGGGTCCACCCGCTGAGAATCCCTCGGATAGATCACCGGCGCTCCGGGGCCAATAAGGCAGGAGGGAGGCTTCATAAAAATGGAGGGAACCTGCGGGGGCGTTTTGCCCGTTTCCCGAATGTGCTCCGGGTCGTTGAGGGCTACCGCCAGCACCTTGCCGGGCTTTACCGGGCAAAGAAGGCTCACATCCTCCAGGGCGGCGGTGAGGCCCGTGTACTCCAGCCGTTCAAAGGGAGGGCCTTTTAAAAGGCGCACCCGCTCCCCGCAAACTTCGCCCCAATGGCTCCTGCCCAGATACAGGCAGCGGATCACCTTCATTCAAGGTTCCTCCTGTCAGTTCTTTTTGCGCCAGTCCAGGATGCCGCCCTTGTTGGCGGAGCAGGCCATGGCCGCATACCGGGCCAGGTAGCCGGTAAGCTCCTTGGGCTCATAGTGCCACTCAGCCCTGCGGCGCTCCAGTTCCTCATCGGAAACGTGCAGGGTCAATTCCTTTGTGTAAGTGTCGATGGTGATCTTGTCCCCATCCCGCACCAGGGCGATGGGGCCGCCCTCCGCCGCCTCGGGAGAGATGTGGCCCACAAAGCAGCCGTTGTTGGTGCCGGAGAAGCGCCCGTCGGTGATCAGGGCGGTGGTCAGGGCCAGGCCCTGGCCGTTCATCAGCTTCAGGGGCTTGTACATTTCCCGCATACCGGGGCCGCCCTTGGGGCCTTCGTAGCGGATCACCACCACATGGCCGGGCTTTACCCGCAATTCCTCCAGGGCCCGATGGCACTCTTCCTCAGAGTCAAAGCAGATGGCCTCGCCGGTGAAGCGGCGCACCTCCTCGGCAATGGCCGCAGGCTTGGCCACGCCGGTGTTGGGGGCCAGGTTTCCCCGCATGATGGCCAACCCGCCCAGGCGGTAGAAGGGCCGGTCAAGGGGCCGGATAACCTCGTCGTTTACGTGGGCGTAGAGGTAAACGTGTTCGCTTATGTTCTCCCCCAGGGTTTTGCCGGTGCAGGTGGCAACCCCCAGGTTCAATTGGCCCTTCAAGGCCTCCATCACCCGGGGCACGCCGCCGGATTTGTAGAAGTCCTCCATGTCGTAGGTCACCGAGGAGGGATTCATCCGGGCGATGCAGGGCACCACCTGGCTCTGGCGGTCAAACTCCTGCATGATCTCATCGGGGTCGATGCCCAATTCATAGGCGATGGCGCAAAAGTGCAATACCGCATTGGTGGAGCCGCCGGAGGCCATGAGATAGCTGATGGCGTTCTGGATGGATTCATAGGTGATCACATCCCGAGGGCGGATGTTTTTTTCCACCAGCTCCATGACCCTGATGCCGGATAATTGGGCGCTGCGCAGCCTTTCCGCATACACGGCGGGGATGGCGCCGCCGTTGGGCAGCACCATGCCCAGGGCCTCTGCGGCGCAGCTCATGGTGTTGGCCGTGCCGTAGAAGGAGCAGGAGCCGCAGGTGGGCTGGCACACCTGGGTCAGGTTCATCACATCCTGCCATTCGATGCAGCCCGCCTGGTACATACCGATGGCCTCGGTGATGGCCGTGCCGTCTGCCTTGGCCTTGCGGCCAAAGGCCGGGCCGCCCAGCATGGGGCCGCCGGGAAACATGATGGCGGGGATGTTGGCCCGGATACAGCCCATGAGCATACCGGGCACGATCTTATCGCAGGAGCAGAGCATGACCAGGCCATCCAGCTTATGAGCCTTGCACATGATCTCAATGCTGTCAGCAATAACCTCCCGGGAGGGCAGTACATAGTGCATCCCTTCATGGCCCACGGTGACGCCGTCGCAGCAGCCGATCACGCCGAATTCCACAGCGTTGCCGCCGGCCCGGTGGATGCCCTTTTTCACGAACTCAGCCACCTGCCTCAGGTGGGCATGGCCGGGCACGATGTCACTGAAGGCGTTTGCAATACCAATGATCGGTCTGGAAAGATCCTCATCATCAAAACCCAGGGATTTGTAGATCCGGGCGTGGTGCATTTTCTGCACAGGCCGGGGCGTTTTCATGCTTTCAGCCATGGTCACAGGCTCCTTTCATGCTGGAATAGGTCTAAAATAGGGAGCCCCATTTACAGGGCTCCCTACCCTCTCGAGAGTTTAACGAACAATACAACAAAGCAATAAGCGCAAGCGTTTAAGTCAGGGTCTGCCTGCCGCCTGAGGGAAACGCTCCCTCAGGCGGCGTTAACTGTTAGGCCACGCCGAAGGGCAGGATGGTAGCGCCAAGCAGAACCACCAGCAGGATGAACACCGCACGGACAGCGCCAAAGACCGTGTAGGTTTTGATGCCGCCGGTGATGGTCAGGCCGTTGAGGTTGGTGGACATCCAGAAGCCGGAGTCGTTGGGCAGGCCGATGCAGTTGCAGCCGGAGAGCACAGCCATGGCGAACCAGGCGGGATGGATCTGAGGCATGGCCGCCACAATGGGAGCCATAATGGCCAGGGCAGACACGCCGGCGGAGGAAGCAGAACCCATGCAGGCGCGCAGCACCATACCCACAAAGAAGCTGATCAGCAGAACCACGATGATGGGAGCCTGGTTGGCGGTGAGCATCTGGGTGAGCAGATCGGTGATACCGGTCTTGCGGATCACAGCGCCGAAGGCGGAGCCAGCGCCGGTCACCAGCAGCACCATGCCGCAGGAGGCCAGGGCAGCGTTGACGCTCTTCTTCACACCGTTCTGATCCATGTTGTACTTCAGGCCAATGATCTGAGCAGTCAGGGCGGCGATCAGCATGGCGATGTTCTTATCGCCCAGGAACTTGATGAAATCGGGGGTGCCGCCGATGGAATCCCAGGTGGAGGTGATGAGGATCAGGATAACGGGAACCAGCACGGGCAGCACAGCCACGCCGAAGGAGGGCAGCTTCACGCCGGAGTAGTCCTTCATCTGGATGGGTTCAAAGCCCTGGTCGATGTCAGTCTCGTCATTCCAATACTTCATCTTGGAGCCGGGCTTGGGCCAGAGGAACGCCTTCATCAGGGGGATGGTGGCGAAGATGGCGATGGCGGAGATGATCAGACCGAAGACGATCATGGAGCCAACGCTGAAGTTGAAGGCCTCAGTGGCCTGCAAGGGAGCGGGCGTGGGGGGCACATAGCTGTGGCCGCAGCCAGCGCCGCAGGTCAGAGCCACGGCGATCATGGCGCGAGGCGCCTTGATCTCCTTGGCAATGGCGAAGGCGATGGGGATCATGATGACCAGCACCACGTCGAAGAACACGGGCATGGAGATGAACAGGGCGGTGAAGGCCAGGGCGTACAGGGCCTTCTCCTTGGGGAAGGCCTTGACCATGGTGTGGGCGATCACATAGGCGCAGCCGCTGTCAGCCAACAGCTGGCCCATGATAACGCCAAAGGCGATGGACATGGCCAAGGAGGTCATGGTGCCGCCAAAGCCGGAAGTAAAGGCAGAAACAGTGCCGCTTAAGCCCAGGCCGCAGGCGATGCCCACGTACAAAGAGCCGATGAACAAGGAAGCCACCGCGTTGAGCTTGAGCTTCATGATCAGGAACAGAATGAGAGCCAAACCGATAGCCATATGGAGCAGAATGATACCTAATGACATTCAGGCCACCTCCAAATAGATTTCAGGAAAATTTCATTACGCTTATTGCTCATGTGCATCCAAAGGGAAAGAGGGTAACAAAAAGGGGGGTATCTCCCGGCTTTGCCGGGAGGGCGGGGAGTTTGGGCCTCTTTAACGAGGCCTGTGTTACACGGCTGCCATACCGCGTCGCACGGCTTCCTTGTTCATTTCAAGGAATTCCACCTTGCGGCCCAGCTTTTTGACCACCGTGGCGATGATCTCCTCCTCTGAGAAGAGGTTCGCCTTTTTGGCGTAGGCGCTGAGCATCACGATGTTGGCCACTTTTTTGGAGCCGATGGCGGCGGCGATCTCGTCTGCCGGGACGTTGACCACCTCCACATCGGTTCGTTCCACCTGGTGCACGCACAGGCTGGAGTTGACCAGGATGGCGCCGCCGGGCTTGACCCGGCTTTCAAACTTCACCAGGGAGGGATCGTTCATGGCGATGAGCACGTCAATGTACTTCACGGTGGGGGAGTTAATGGGATCGTCGGAAATGGTTACGGAGCAGTTGGCCGTGCCGCCCCGCTGCTCAGGCCCGTAATGGGGAAGAAAGAGGGCTTCCTTGCCGAAATCCAGAGCCGCATAGCAGAGAAGCTGGCCGATCATCATGACGCCCTGGCCGCCGAAACCTGCTACGATAAAGCGGTTTTCCATGCTCACTTCACCTCGTCTTTCATCTTGTAGACTCCCGGCGGGAAGATCTTCATGGTGTTTTCCTGCATCCAGTTAAGGCACTTAACAGGATTCATGCCCCAGTTGGTGGGGCAGGTGGACAGGAGCTCCACAAAGGCGAAGCCCTGGCCCTTTAGGTTGATCTCAAAGGCTTTTTTCAAGCCCGCCTTGGCTTTAAGGATGTTGGCCGGGGTATCCAGGGCGAAACGGGCCACATACACCGGGGCCTCCAATTGGGCGATGAGCTCGCACATCTTCATGGGGTAGCCCTCGTTGGCCGGATTGCGGCCATAGGGGGTGGTGGTGGTTTTCTGGCCGATGAGGGTGGTGGGAGCCATCTGGCCGCCGGTCATGCCGTAGGTGGAGTTGTTGATGAACACCGTCATAAACTTTTCGCCCCGGTTGGCCGCGTGCATGATTTCAGAAAAGCCGATAGCGCCCAAATCGCCATCCCCCTGATAGGTGAAAACAAACCGATCCGGCGCGCTGCGCTTAAAGCCGGTGGCTACGGCGGGGGCCCGGCCGTGGATGGCGCAGACCACATCCACATTGAGAAAGTTCTTCGCCATGGTGCCGCAGCCTACGGGCAGGATGCAGGCGGCGTTTTTTCTCAGATCAAATTCATCGATCAATTCCGCCAGCATTTTGACTACCAGGCCATGGAGGCAGCCAGGGCAGAAGCGGGAAACGGACTCCGTTAAAGAAGCCGGTCTTGCGTAAACCTTATCCATGCAGCCTCACTCCTTTCCTGCCAGTTTTTTCACAGCGTCTTCCAGTTCATCAGCGGTGAACACGATGCCCGCCGAGTGGGTCAGGGTATCGATGGGGGCACGCTTGGCAACGCCGATTTTCACATCCTCCACCATCTGGCAGGGGATGGACATCTCCACGCAGAGGATGTTTTTTACTTGCCCATAATTCAGTTTGTCAAAGCTGTCATAGGGGAAGGGGGACAGGGTGATGGGGCGGATGAGGCCCACCTTAAGCCCCATGGCCCGCAGATTGGCGATGGCCGTTTTGGCGATGCGGGCGCTGGTACCGTAAGCGGCGATGATGTGCTCGGCGTCTTCCACCATGTACTCCTCTACCCGGCACTCGGTCTCTTCCCACTTTTGATACATTTCAGCCTTGTACTTGTTGAACTTCTCCTGCATTTCTTCAGGATTGAGAATGGAGGTCACCACCATCCGATCCTCGGGTGAGATCTTATGGGTGAAGAAATCATATTTCATGGGCTTTACCTCCCGCATGGGGGGCAAAACCACCGGCTCCATCATGGCGCCGATGCAGCCGTCGGCACAGATGAGCATGGGGGCCTGGTATTGCTCCGCCTTGTCAAAGGCAGTCACCACCAGGTCCACCGCCTCCTGCACGGTAGAGGGGGCGTAGACCAGCATTTTGAAGCCGCCGTGGCCGCAGGCCTTGGTGGCCTGGAAATAGTCCATCTGGGCCGCCTGGATGGAGCCCACGCCGGGGCCGCCCCGGGTGACGTTGACGATCACCGCCGGAAGCTCCATGCCTGCCAGGCTAGAGATGCCCTCGGTTTTCAGGCTGATGCCGGGGCTGGAGGAGGAGGTCAGGGCCTTGGTGCCCGCCGCCGCCGCGCCGATGACCATATTAATGGAAGCCACTTCGCTCTCGCCCTGAACGAAGCTGCCGCCCACCTCCGGAAGACGGCGGGACATATACTCCGGGATCTCGTTCTGGGGGGTGATGGGATAGCCTGCAAAGAAACGGCAGCCCGCCCGTACCGCGGCTTCGGCGATGGCCTCGTTTCCTTTCATAAAGACTCTGTCCATATCCGCGACCTCCTTATTTGTAAACTTCAATGGCTGCGTCGGGGCAGATGATGGCGCAGAGCCTGCACCCGATGCAGTTGTCAGGCGCCTTGGGCACCACCGCGTAGTAGCCCAGGGCGTTTACTGTTTTGCCATAATCCAACACGCCCTTTTTGCAGGCGGTCATGCACAGGCCGCAGGCCTTGCAATACTTGGGGTCCACAACGACTTTCGCCAATTGAAATCCCTCCCTTGTGGTTTTAAGAAATGTCCA
>JAFUPO010000383.1 GCA_017481185.1 Clostridia bacterium
AGGATACCATTTGATGAAAAGAACCCTCATTCTTTTGGCTACGCTTCTTCTGACCTTCTCTTTTGCCTATGCTGAAGACAGCAAAACGGTAGAGGTCTATCCCGTCACCGTTGCTCCTGAACTGTATACCGCCTTCCCCCAGAGCGAGGGCACTGACTTTGCGGACGGCATCAAAACCGGCTTTGGCTCCGCCATCACCTTCAAGGGCTATGATGAGGACGGCAATTTGCAGTTCTACGGTGCCTCCGACCGGGGCCCCAGCCTTGATTTGACGGACAAGGACGGCAACGAAGTGGAAAACACCAAGGTGTTCCCCGTGCCCGATTTCTCCCCCGTGATCGGTACCATTACCTTAAAGGACGGCAAGGCTGTGGTGGAAGAAGCCATCACCCTCAAAAAGGCTGACGGCACCCCCCTGACGGGCCTGCCCCTGCCCGCTGGCGAAACCGGCGCTACCGGTGAAATCGCCCTGGACATTTATGGCAACGAACTGACCTATGATCCCGAAGGCTTCGACCCCGAAGGCATCGCCCTGGATAAGGACGGCAACTTCTGGCTGGGCGACGAATACGGCCCCTTTATTGGCAAGTTCTCTGCCGACGGCACGCTGATCAAGATGTACAAGCCCGGCGACGGCCTGCCTGAGATTCTCAAATACCGCATCGCCAACCGGGGCTTTGAGAGCCTGACCATCTCCCCCAGCGGCAAGGTGTTTGCCATTCAGCAGAGCGTGATGGACATTGAGGGCGAAACCCAAAAGACCGCCACCTTTATCCGCATCCTGGAGTTGGATCCTGAGACCGGCGCTACCAAGATGTACGCCTATCCCGTGGATCTGAGCGAATACTCCAAGCCCAAAAACTGCAAGCTGGGCGACGCTTTCGCCATCGACGATACCACCCTTCTGGTGGTGGAGCAGGGCACCCTGGCGGATGATTCCATGCGCAACATCATCTATCAGGTGGATCTGTCCAATGCCACCGACATCACCGGCCTGACCTACAACGACAAGGAGCTGGAATACACCGCTTCTGCCGAAGAGTTGGCTACTGTGATGACCTACGCCGAAAAGGAAGTTTATGTGGATCTGCGGACCCTGAACTGGACCGCCGAGAAGGCCGAGGGCATCTGCCTGACCGATAACGGCGAGCTGGTTGCCATTATTGAGGACGACTTCGGCATGGCCGGCGCTAAGGAAGTGGAAGGCGAAGACGCCTACACCATCCTGCCCAACCTGGCGGATCCTTCTCAGATTTGGGTTATCAAATAAACATCCCTCGCCCGGACTGATTTTGCATCAGTCCGGGCTTTTTTTGCATTTTCCCCTTGACGCACAAGGGAAAGGGTGGTATAATTCCATCCGTATGAAGCAGAAGCTGTCCGCTTCTCACCTGGGCGAAGTGAGTTTTGCCGGGTACGAGACATCCTTTACGATATGAAAAGGTTTGTTTTCCGGCGGGCAGTGGAGCCCGCCGGTTTTTTATTGGCGGAGGCGACCCACATTTTTAGGAGGTGCATTTACATCAACACCGATCTGATGATCAATGAGGAGATCCGCGACCGCGAGGTACGCTTGATCGATCAAAACGGCGAGCAGCTGGGCGTGATGCCGACCCGCAAGGCCCTTGAGCTGGCGGAGGAAGCAGGCCTGGACCTGGTGAAAATCGTTCCCAATGCCAAGCCCCCGGTATGCAAGCTGATGGACTACGACAAGCACCGCTATGAGCAGTCCAAGCGCGAGCGCGAACTTCGAAAGAATCAAAAGGTTGTTGCCTTGAAGGAAGTGCAGCTTTCCGCCACCATCGAGGAAAACGATGTGATGACCAAAGCGAAGAACGCCATCAAGTTCCTCCAGGAGGGGGACAAGGTGAAGGTCTCCATTCGTTTCCGGGGCCGTCAGATCACCCATGCCGACATCGGCATGAAGGTGATGCAGGACTTCATTGAGCGCACAAAGGACGTATGCACGGTGGAACGCCGCCCCCTGCTGGATGGCCGCCACATGATCATGATCCTTGCGCCTAAAGCCGAAAAGCAGTCCTTTGCAGAGCGCAAAGCTCTCAAGGCTAAGCAGGATTCGGCCAACTAACCACTGTTAGGAGAGGAGGATACCCATGCCTAAGCAAAAGTCTCATCGCGGTGCCGCCAAGCGCTTTTCCTTTACCAAGACCGGTATCGTAAAGCATAAGCAGCAGAACGCCAATCACCAGGTTCGCCTGAAGACCACCAAGCGTACCCGCCACCTGCGGGCTGATGGTATTGTGGATAACGCCGCTGAAGCTCGCACCATCCACAAGCTGCTCCCCTACAAATAAGCACTTTCGCTAGCAAGGAGGTTACTCAAACATGGCACGTATTAAGAGGGCTGTGAATGCCCATAAGAAGCGTCGTAAGGTATTTAAGCTGGCGAAGGGCTACTTTGGCGCCAAGTCCAAGCAGTACCGCGCCGCGACTGAACAGGTCGCCCGTTCCCTTCGTTATGCCTACATCGGCCGCAAGCTGCGCAAGCGTGATTTCCGCCGTCTGTGGATCACCCGTATCAACGCCGCTGCCCGCCTGAACGGCACCACCTACTCTGCTCTGGTCTCCGGCCTGAAGAAGCAGAATGTGAACATCAACCGCAAGATGCTGGCTGAAATGGCTGTGAACGACGCCGCTGCTTTCGCCCAGCTGGTGGAGATCTCCAAGAAGTAATTCGTTGGACAAGCTCTGTGAAAAGGCTTCCTCTAAAGAGGGAGCCTTTTTTGCTTGCCTCTCTCCCCGCTTATAAGGTATAATATAGGGTAATCGTGTTTTTTGAAGGAGGCCCTCTGGTGGCAATGATCTTCTGTCCCCTCTACTCCGGGTCCAGCGGCAACGCGCTGTTTGTGCAGGCGGGGCGCACCCGGCTTTTGATCGATGCAGGCTTAAGCGGCAAAACGGTGACCGAGGCCCTTAAGTCCATCGGCGTAGACCCTGAAACCTTGGATGGGATGCTCATCACCCATGAGCATACGGACCATATCAAGGGCGCAGGGGTGCTTTGCCGCAAGTATCATTTGCCAGTATATGCCACCGTGGAAACCTGGCAGGCCATGGCCCATCATGTGGGGGAGATCCCATTAGGGCTGCGGCGAGAGTTTCAAAAGGGGGACGAGTTCTATATCGGCGAGGCGGGGATTTCACCCTTCCCCATCCCCCATGACGCGGCGGGCCCCGTGGGCTATAGGGTATGGCATGGGGCTACCAGCCTGTCCACCGCTACGGACTTGGGGCATTTTACCAAGAGCGTACTGGAGCATATCGCTGGCAGCGACCTGGTGCTTTTGGAAAGCAACCATGACCCGGATATGCTGCGGATGAACCCTCATTATTCTCAGGCGCTGAAGAACCGCATCCTGTCCAACAAGGGGCATCTGAGCAACGAAAGCTGCGCCCTGGCCCTGGAGCAGCTGGTAAACACCGGCGTGCGCCATGTGGTATTGGGGCATTTGAGCGGTGAAAACAATCTGCCGGAATTGGCCTATAACACCTCCTGCCAGCACCTGACGGACCTGGGGCTCACCCCCGGGGTAGATGTCACCGTGGATATGGCCTGGCGGGACCGGGTGGGCCAGGTGTACACCCTGGCGGATTCCTTTTGTGCGGGGGCCAGCTTATGACAGCCCCGTGGCGGCTTTTGGCCGCGGAAAAGGCGCTTCTTGCGCTGGGGCTCATTGCCATCGCCCGCACGGTGGCGGGCTGGTTCATGCCCTCGGTGGGGGAGGACTTTGGCCTCTACAGCCTTTTGCTCATCGGCCAGCAGCTGCTTTTGTACGGGCTGCCCGCCATTGTGCTCCATCCCCAGGCGCGGATTCCTACCCCCCGCCTGCCGGAGGAAGAGGACCGGCCCGGCCTCAAGCGGCTGGCAGCCATTGCCGGCACGGCAGCCCTCCACCAGGGGGCGCTGGTGCTGGTAACGCTGGTGTTTGGCCAGTGGCTGGCCTTTATGGGCCTGTCGGTGCGCGTCTCCCAACCGCCCCTGCCTCAAAACGGAGGACAGGCGGCGCTGGCTGTGCTGGCCCTGGCGGTTATCCCCGCTCTATGTGAAGAAAGCCTGTTCAGGGGCCGGGTGCTTAAGGGGCTGCAAAGCAGCTTTGCCCCTCGAACCAGCCTTTTTTTGACCGCCGGGCTCTTTGCCCTGATGCACGGGCAATTGGCTAATTTGCCCGCCCACCTGGCGGCGGGGTTCATGCTCACCGCCCTGTGCATGAAAGACGGGCTCATGGGGGCCATGGCGTATCATTTTACATTTAATCTGACTTCTCTGGCCCTGAGCCTGTGCGAAGGGGCCTTCCATTGGCAAGGGCTGCTCATGGCCAGCCCGCCCCTTTTGATGGCGCTGATGGGCTTGCTCATTTTGCTGGGCGTTTTATGTGCCTGGGCGCTTTTGCGGGGCCTGACCCTTGAGAAAGGCCCCCAAGCCTCCGCCCGGGCCTGGTACTGGGTGGGCGGCGTGGCCCTGTTGCTGCTGCCCGCGTACCTGCTGGAGCTGCTGCCAAGGTAAAGGGGACGAGGTTTTTGCGAGGGGAGGACTTTTTTGAAAAAAAGTTCCTCCCCTCGCGCTCCCTTTTCAAAAAACTTTATTTTTTTCACTATTACGATACACCCGGAAGCAACTGTGCAAAAGGCTGTGGCTTCACCGGGAATTGGGCCCAGGGCGAAACCCTGGTTTTCTTGGGGAGAGAGCGCGAGAGAGGGGTGTTCTTTTTCCTAAAAGAACACCCCTCTCTCGCAAAAAGGAGCTATACCATATGCAAGCGGCGATTGCCTGTGTGGGAAAAATTCGCGACAAGCATCTGCGGGGGGCCGCGGATGAATTTTTAAAGCGCCTGAGCCGTTTCGGCAAGGTGGAGGAAATGGAAGTGCAGGATCTGCCCGAGCCGGAAAACGCCGGGGAGGCCCTGTGCCGCCAGGTGATGGAAAAGGAAGGGGAGCGGCTTTTGAGCCGCATCAAGCCCGGGGATCATGTGATCACCCTATGTATCGGCGGCAAAAAGTACACCAGCGAAGGCTTTGCCCAGCGCCTCCAAACCCTGGAAAACCAGGGCAAGGGCCGCATCGTGTTCGTGATCGGCGGGTCCCTGGGCCTAAGCCCGGCGGTTTTGCAGCGGGCGGACGAAACCCTTTCCCTTTCCGATATGACCTTCCCCCACCAATTGGCCCGGGTGCTTTTGCTGGAGCAGATTTATCGGGCGTGCAAGATCAATCATAACGAACGATACCATAAATGAAAGTGCAAAGTGCAGAGTGCAGAGAGATAAGTTTTGAATTGTTGGAATTTAAATTTTGTTCTTAAGCGTTGTAACAGAAGAAACCAACATCCGGCGCAGTTCAAGGCAAGCGTCAGAGTATGCTTGCAGCTCTGATTCTGACAGGCTGCCTACATCTCGAAGCAGTTCAAGCCAGTATTCTGTTTCACCGCATTCTTTCAGCGCGATTTCAAGCTTGGAAATAAAGTCTTTGGGTCCGTGAGCGTACTGGGCTTCGTGGATGTTTGCGCCGATTGATGTTCCGCTTCGAAGGAGCTGACTGGTCAACGCCCCTTCCGAGCCTCGCTGCTTCAAGCTGCGGCAAAGAAAAACGATATCCCTGGCAAATTGCTTTGATTTTTTTCGCAAGATGCTATCAGCCATTATTGCCCACTCCCTTTGAAGCTTTTCACAAGTTAAAACTCATCACTCATCATTCTGCACTTATCACTAAAAACTCAAGCCGCCCTTAATAAGATAAAACAAATACACCCCATCCACCCCCACCGCGTTATGCAGGGCGTCGTAGGGGGTCAGGGTAATCACCCGGGTTGCGCCGTCTGTAAAGGTGAAGGCCAGGGTATCGGTCACGGCTTCACTGGGCTGATACCCGGCAGGGAGCCGCCCGCCCACGGAAACGGAGGCCAGGGCTGTTAAGCGGGATTCAAAGGCGTCCAGGCTCATGGCCTGGCCGTTTTTTGTTACCGTGGTGTCGTAAAGGATATGGCCCTCGGCGTCAGTCTCCAGCTCGTTGTTTTCCTTGACCCGCTCGGTGCGGGTAAGCTGGTATATATCCCCGTTGACGGTGAGGGAGGCCAGGTTTTCCACCGTCACGTCCCCGGCGGGCTTTAAGGGCAGGGTATCCCAGCCCAGGTCCGTTTCATAAAGGAAGGCCAGGCTCAGCCGTAAAAAGCGATAGATGCCCCCGCCCACGGCGCAGTAGCCGGTTTGGCCATCGCCCATGGGCCAAAGGAGGAGGCTGGTGGTTTTTTCGGCCTGGTCGGCGCTGGTCAAAACGCCGCCGTCCACCACGCTGGCGCTGCCTGCGCCTTCATGAATGACCAGGCGGTACTGGTAATCCCCCAGGGATTCGCGGTTGGCGGAGGTATCGGCATTAACATACGCGCCCAGGCGGAAGTTTTCCAACGCGGAGAGAATGTTGGTGAACATTTCCCCGTCGGTGGGGTAAGATTGGGGATAAGTCATGTAAAAGCTGCCGCCCCGGCGCTGGAACTCATAAAGCAGCGCATCGCTGCTGTCATAGAGGGCCACCCGGTCAATGAGGGAGCCGGTGAGCCGCACCTGCTCCACGGGGTAAAGAACCCCTGCCTCCACCTGAAAGGTATCCAGAATATCATCATGAACCCGATAGAGGCGCTTGTCTCCGGCGATCATGAAATAATAGCCCGTTTCCAGGGTGAGAGGATCTCCGATATGGTAGGTGATGGCCTCCCCGTCGGTGTAGGCGATGGTCACCGTGCATTGGGGGGGATTCAGCCCAAAGGCGGCCAGGTCTTCTGGCGTTTCCTCTGCCAAGGTTTCCTCGGCGGAAAGGCTGGTGCAGGCGGTGAGGATGTCGCCGGTGAGGATGTCATCCACCCTAAAAGGGGTTTCCCCCTGATACCACAGGGCCCCCTCCTGATATAAGAGGGTGTAGTTCTCCCCTTCCGGCGCGGAAACGGTGATGGAAGAAAGCTGCGCTTCCTCCTTGGCCACCAGAGGGGTGGACTTGTCCGCCGTTTCCACCACAGCCGTCTCCTGGGGCCGGGTGACCCAATACAGCCCGCCGCCGATGACCAAAAGGGCCAGGATCAGCACGATCAGGATCATACCCTTCAGATGTTCAGGCCTGCGGCTGCGTTTTTTTTCAGGTATCTGCATGGGAGACCTCCTTTTTTGCGAGAACCCTTTCCTTTTGCGTAAAAAGAAATCCCTTCGCAATAGTCGCCTGGCTCGCTGCCGCATCGCCACGCTCCTTTGCTCGTACCGCTTCCGCCTCGCTTCATCCGCCACAGGCGGCGCTCGGCTCCGCGCCCGCGCTCTCCTAAAGGAAAACCTTTTTTAATCAAAGTTCTTTGAAGTGGGAGCGCGAGGGAGAAAGCTTGCTTTTAAGAAAGTTTCTCCCTCGCAAAAAACTCCGTCACCGATTCCTCCGGGGCACCAGCACCCAGATGGCGGCGATCACAACGCTCATGGGCACGGCCACCATGAGGGCAATGCCCAGGGTTTGGCTGCCGGTGCTCAGGCCCGGGCGCACGGCGGCCTTGGCGGCGATGTTCAGAGAAATGGCCTCCTGATCCAGGAGGTATTCAAGCATCTTCAAAAGGAAGGGCCCGTTATCGGTGGTGGCGTACATGGAGCTGTCGGTCATAAAGGTGGTGTTGCCGATGGCAAAAGCCCGGCTCAATTCCCCCGAGTCCATCATCCGCTGGGATAACAGCGCCAGGGGGAAGGGGCCCACCGGGTCATCGTCGCCCTGCTCGATGGAGAAGGTTTGGGTATCCAGGGGATGCAGATACGCCTGGTAGCCGGAATAGAGCACCGGCTCCACAGTGAGGCTGTTATCCGTGCCGGAGGGGTCTTCAAAGGCGCGGCACAGGGCCAGCAGCAGCGTATCCTGCTTGGATTCGATCAGGTTGCGGGTGGGCAGGGTGGCCTGCATATAGGGCAAAAGGGCGATCTGCGAATCTTCATAATAGGTATTGCTCTCCTCCTTGCCCGCCACCACCATGCCCTCACGGGGCACGACGCCGTAGGCCCGCATCAGCGCTGAAAAATTGGGCATATTCTCCACCGGCGTGGTTACATCGCAGGTGATGAACAGCGCGCCCCCCGCCTTGGCAAAGGCCATCACGGTTTCCAACTCATCGGCGCGGATGTCCACCTGGGGGCTGAGGATCATCAAAAGGCCCTCGGGATCCAGCTCGTCGCCGTTTTTCAGGTTCACCTGGTACAGGTCGTAATTATTGCGGGTCAGGTAATCGTAGAGAAAGGTCAGATCCGTGGTGCCCCACTCGTTATGGCCCTCAAGGATCATCACCGGGGGAATCTGCTGGCGGGTGACGTATACGATAGCCTCGGAGATCTCCTTTTCATAGGTGAGGCCCGACAGGGTGTAGCCCCCCAGGTCCATATCATAGCTCAATGATACGAAGGAGTTGAGAATTTTGTACCGATCCGTTGCCTCGCAGTACACCACCAGGCTGTTGGTGGTCAGGGCCGTATCCGAATCCCCCTGAAACTTGGCAATAAGCCCGGGGTTCAAGGTGATGTCAATCTGCTCCCAGGTGACCAGGTCGGATTGGGCCTGGTACCGGTTCAACAGCTCAAAGAGCGGTTCATCTTCTTCACCGGATCTGAACAGCGCATAAATATGCACCGGGGTGGTCAATTCGTTCAGGATGGCCCGGGTGGTTTCCGACTGGGTGGTAACGCCGTTAAAGGAATAGTCCACCCGCCAGCCCTTTTGCACCTCCAGGGCATCCATCAGACTGACGATTAAAATCGCTGCCGCCAGGAACAGGATAAGCAGCAACAGGGCAAACCGGCCATGGCGGCGCTTGGGGTCCTTTAAAAACTTCATCATGCGTTTTCCCTCCAGCGCCGTGCGTCCAGGCAGTAAATGGCCGCCGCCACAAAGAAGGCGATAAACGCCAGATAATAGCAGATGGCCGCGTAAGAAAGCTGCCCCATCAAAAAGGGTTCATACCGGGTGTACAGGCTCACAAAGTCCAGCATTTGGGCGACCCAGCTGACCGTGATCTGGGGGGTGACCATATCCATCAGCCACAGGGCCAAATTGACGCCAAAGGCGCTGACCGCCGCAGTCACCTGGGTTTTGCACAGGCCGGAGATAAACAGGTCCAGGGCCAGAAAGGCGCAGCCCTGGAGAATAAACCCGCCGTAACCCACCATGATTTCAGAAGGGTAGACCTGCCCATAGATGGCAATCACCCCCATGAACACCAGGGACAGCGCCACCGTGAGGATCATCACCGCCGCTGCGGCCAGGTACTTGCCCAAAACCACCCCCGCCACACAAACAGGGCTGGTGAGCAAAAGCTGATCGGTTTTCTGGTGCCGCTCCTCAGCCAAGAGGCGCATGGTTAAAACAGGGGAGAGGAGCATCCAGATAAAGGACATCTGCCCCAGAAAAGTGAGGATATCCGAGGAGCGCAGAGCCAGGTTGTACATATAGAACATGAGCCCGGACAGGGCCAGGAACACGCCCATGAACACATAGCCCACAGGGGTCAGAAAATAGCTTTGCATCTCCCTTTTCCAAATGGCGATCACGCCTCCACCTCCTCATGGGCAGCCGTAGCCTCCAGAAAGATCTCCTCCAGGCTGTCAGCCAGGGGGGTCATGCGCAGGATGGGCGCATCCAACCCCGTCAAAAGGGTGAACAGGCGGCGGGGCAGCTCCTGGGTGTCACATTCCAAAATGGCCTCGGTAACCTGGGTATCAAAGGTGGGCAGCACCTTTAAGCGGGTCACCCCGGGGAGCCCCTTCAGGGCTGGGGCCAGGCGCTTTTCGTTCATGGCGATGGACAGGCGATATTTGCGGGGATGGGCTTCCATGCGGGTCAAATCCACCTCCCGTACCATGCGGCCCTCATGGAGGATGATGACCCGCTGGCAAAGCTGCTGCACCTCCTGCAAAATGTGGGAGGAAAAAATAATGGTGTGGGTCTTGCCCAATTCTTTAATCAGGCTGCGGATTTCCACCACCTGCTTGGGGTCCAGGCCCACGGTGGGCTCGTCCAGCACCAATACCTCCGGCGCGCCGCACAGGGCCTGAGCGATGCCCGCCCGCTGGCGGTAGCCCTTGGATAAATGCCCCAGGGGGCGGCGGGCCACGTCGGTCAAGCCGGTGGTTTTCAAGATCTCTGCCACATGATGGGGGATGGCCTTTTTAGCCACCTCCTTGAGCTGACAGCAGAATTTTAAATAGCTTTCCACGGTCATCTCCTCATACAGGGGCGGCTTTTCGGGCAGGTAGCCCATAAGCCGCTTGGCCTGGCGGGGGTTTGTGAGCAGGTCAAACGCCCCCACCGTAACGCTGCCCGAGCTGGGGGGCAGATACCCGGTGAGGATATTCAGCGTGGTTGTTTTGCCTGCGCCGTTCTGGCCCAACAGCCCGATAATCTGGCCCCGGGGCGCGGTGAAGGACAAATCCTTCAGGGCGTGGGCAGCGCCGTAGCGCTTGGTGATGTGGGATAAGGCGATCATACTAACTTCCTTTCGGCCTATCAGGCCGATTCCATTATAACAGATGCCGCAACCCCAGGTGTGAATAAACTGTAAAAGGTCAGGGTTTCGCCCCTTGAAAAAACCGGGTATAATACAAGCAGTTTACATAAAGGAGTTATACATATGCTTATCGGCTGCCATTTGTCATCTTCCAAAGGATACCTGCACATGGGCAAGGAGGCACTGGCCCTGGGCGGCAACACCTTTCAGTTTTTCACCCGCAACCCCCGAGGCGGGGCAGCCAAGGCCATTGACGAAAAGGACGTGGCCGCCTTCAATCATCTTTGCCGCGAGGAGGGCATCCCCGTTATTCTGGCCCATGCCCCCTATACCCTTAACCCCTGCGCTAAGGACGAGGGCATCCGCACCTTTGCCCGCAATACCTTTCAGGATGATCTGCGCCGCCTGGAGTATACCCCGGGGAGCCTTTACAACTTTCATCCGGGCAGCCACGTGGGCCAGGGCGCGCAGGAGGGCGTGCGCCTGATCACCCAAATGCTCAACGATCTGCTTTATCCCCAGATGACCACCACCGTGCTCCTTGAAACCATGGCGGGCAAGGGCAGCGAGGTGGGCCGCTCCTTCCAAGAGCTGCGGGCCATTATGGACGGCGTACACTTAAAGGATAAATTGGGCGTATGTCTGGACACCTGCCATGTGTACGATGCAGGTTACGACATTGTAAACGACCTGGAGGGGGTGCTTTTGCACTTTGATGAAATCGTTGGCCTGGATAAGCTCAAGGCCATCCACCTGAACGATTCCAAAAACCCTTTCCAGAGCCACAAGGACCGGCACGAAAAGATCGGGGAAGGGTCCATCGGCCTTGAGGCCTTTGAACGCATCATCAACCACCCCCGCCTAAAGCACCTGCCCTTTTTTCTGGAAACCCCCAATGAGCTGGAGGGCTATGCCCGGGAGATAGCGCTTTTGAAGGGGCTGCGAAAGTAAAGGGGCTCTTCCCGTTTCGTACAAATAGAACAAATTTACGTCTTGCATACATCTGCTTGCAAATGCGTGCAGATGTTTTCATGAGCTTGCATCTGCCAGCAAGTGCTTGCAAATGCGCGCAGATGCGCCCGTAATCCAATCCAAATCCGAATCTAAATCCAAATCCCAATCCGAACCCCCAGAGGCGGTACGGATTTCAAAAAAGGCATTGACAAATTCCGTTTTAGGGATTAATATAACAACGCCTCCTGCTCTCGCAAAACCTTTCCCCCTATGGTATAATAAGCCTAACCTACACCCAAAGGAGAATCCCTATGGCTTTTGCACACCTGCACCTGCACACAGAATACAGCCTGCTGGACGGCGCCTGCCGCATCAAGCCCCTGATGAAGCGCCTCAAAGAAATGGGCATGACCCATTGCGCCATTACCGACCATGGGGTGATGTATGGCGTGGTTGACTTTTACCAGGCCTGCCAGGATAACGGCATCCATCCGGTGATCGGCTGCGAGGTGTATGTGTGCCAGGACCGGTTTGACAAAACCTATAAGAGCCGGGAATACAGCCACCTGATCCTCCTGTGCCAGAACAACACCGGCTACAAAAACCTGATGTATCTGGTGAGCCAGGGCTTTCTGGAGGGGTATTATTACCGCCCCCGCATCGACTACCGCCTTCTTGCCCAGCACGCTGAGGGCCTGATTTGCATGAGCGCCTGCCTCTCCGGCGACTTGCCTAAGTATCTCTTGGATGGCCAGTGGGAAACGGCCAGGCAGTATGTTTGTGAGATGCAAAAGATCTTTGGCAAGGAAAACTTTTACATTGAGATCATGGATCACGGCATCCCGGAGGAAAAGCAGGTGCTGCCCCGGCTGATCCAGCTGGCCCGGGAGATGGAGGCGCCCCTGTGCGCCACCAACGACTGCCACTACATCGAAAAGAAGGATGCTGACGCCCAGGAAGTGCTCATGTGCATCCAGACCGGCAAAACCCTGGACGACGAGACCCGTATGCGCATGGAAACCCGGGAATTGTATGTAAAGAGCGAGGAGGAAATGCGCCAGCTTTTTCCCAACTGCCCGGACGCCATTGAAAATTCGCATTTGATCGCCCAGCGCTGCCATGTGGATTTTGATTTTAAAACCGTGCATTTGCCCAAGTACCCGGTGCCGGAGGGGGAAACGGCCCTCTCCATGCTCACCCGGCTGTGCCGCGAGGGGTTGGAAAAGCGCTACCCCGGCCAGTGCCACGAGGGCACGGAGCCCTATAAGCGCCTGCAATACGAATTGGACACCATTGCCACCATGGGGTATGTGGATTACTTTCTCATCGTGTGGGATTTTATCAACTACGCCAAGCAAAACGGCATCATGGTGGGCCCCGGCCGGGGCTCGGGCGCAGGCTCCATCGTGGCCTACACCTTGGGCATCACCCTGCTGGATCCCCTCAAGTACAACCTGCTCTTTGAGCGGTTTTTGAACCCGGAGCGGGTATCCATGCCCGATCTGGATATTGACTTTTGCTACGAGCGCCGCCAGGAGGTTATCGATTATGTGGCCCGCAAGTACGGCCATGACCATGTGAGCCAGATCATCACCTTCGGCACCATGGCTGCCCGGGGCGTAATCCGTGATGTGGGCCGGGTCTTGGGCATGAGCTACCAGGAAACGGATCAGATCGCCAAAATGGTGCCCTTTGACCTGGGCATGACCCTGGAAAAGGCTCTGAAGCTCAACCCCGAACTGCGCCACGCCTACGAGGATTCTGACGAGGTGAAAAACCTCATCGACACCGCCATGACCCTGGAGGGTATGCCCCGCCATGCCTCAACCCACGCGGCGGGCGTTCTCATCACCTCTCAGCCGGTGATGAACTATGTGCCCTTGCAGACCAACGACGAGGTGATCACCACCCAGTTCCCCATGGGCACCATTGAGCGGCTGGGCCTTTTGAAAATGGACTTTTTGGGCCTCAGAACCCTCACCGTCATCCGGGACACCCTGGATATGCTCAAGGAAACGGGCGTTGACTTAAAGCCTGAAGACATCCCCATGGATGACCCTCAGGTTTACGAAATGATCTCCCAAGGGGATACGGACGGCGTGTTCCAATTGGAAGGCAGCGGGATGCGCAACTTTCTCACCAGCATGAAGCCTGAAAACTTTGAGGATATTATCGCCGCCATCTCCCTCTACCGCCCCGGCCCCATGGACTCCATCCCCCGCTACATTGCCGGCAAGCACGACCCTTCCACCGTGAAATACGCCACGGAAAAGCTGCGCCCCATCCTGGATGTGACCTACGGCTGCATGGTGTACCAGGAGCAGGTAATGCAGATCGTGCGGGATCTGGCAGGCTACTCCCTGGGCCGCTCAGACCTTATGCGCCGGGCCATGGCCAAAAAGAAAAAGGACGTAATGGCCAAGGAGCGGGAGTACTTCATCTTCGGCATGAAGGACGAAAACGGGAATCAATTGATCCCCGGCTGCGTGAACAACGGCGTCAGCGAAAAGGTGGCCGCGCAGATTTATGACGAAATGAGCGCCTTCGCCTCCTACGCCTTCAACAAGAGCCACGCCGCCGCCTACGGCGTGGTAGCTGTGCAAACCGGCTGGCTCAAGCGTCACTATCCGGTGCCCTTTATGGCGGCCATTATGAACAGCGTGTATGGCAACCCCGGCAAGATCGCCGCCTACATTCAATACTGCCGCAGCCATGATATTCCCATCCTGCCCCCCAATGTGAACCACTCCGCTTGGCGCTTCACCGTGGACCGGGATGCCAAGGGTAAATTAGGCATCCGCTTCGGCCTGGGGGCTGTGAAAAACGTGGGCCAGGCTGCCATTGACTCGGTGGTTAAGGCCCGCAGGCAGGCCCCCTTCAAGGATATTTTTGATTTCTGCCAGCGGGTGGACCCTGAGGCCATCAATAAGCGAGTGGTGGAGAGCCTCATCATGGCCGGCGCTTTCGACGGCATGGGCGCAACCCGTGTGCAGCTGCTGGCGGTGTACGATTCCGCCCTGGACGGGGCTGCCGCCCGCAAAAAGCAGAATATCGCCGGGCAGGTATCCCTCTTTGACCTGGATGGCATCGGCCTTGCGCCCCCTGCCAATCCAGAACTGCCGGATATGCCGGAGCATCCTCTCAGAGCCCGGCTGGCCATGGAAAAGGAGATGACCGGCGTGTACATCTCCGGCCATCCCCTGGATGAGCACGCGGCCCTGCTTAACCAGTTGGATTGCAACACCGCCTTTGTGCAGGAGCTTTCAGAGCGGCCCGACCGGGGCCTGGCCATGGACGGTATGCAGGTGGAAATGGGCGGCATCCTCACCGAGGCCAAGGGCAAGGCCACCAAAAAGGGCGCGTTCATGGGCTTTATCACCCTGGAGGATTTAACCGGGCAGATTGAGGGCCTGGTTTTTCCCAAGGTGTATGAAAAATATCAGGGCCTCTTGGCAGCGGATGATTTGGTGGTGCTTGCGGGCAAGCTCTCCATCCGGGAGGATGAGGACACCAAGATATTGGTGGACAAGGTGACGCCCCTATCCCAGTGGCAGCCCAAGGGCAAAGGGCCCCTGGGCCGCCCCCAGGTGAAAATCAAGGCGGAGCCCCCCAAGCCCCCAAGCCCCAAGGATGCGCCGGTAAAGCTCTTTCTTCGCCTGGAAAGACGCCAGATGGAAAAGACAAAGCCCATCCTGGCCCTGACCCCCGGCCCCTGCCCGGTGTACTTTCATTTGCCCCAGGAAAACATGACCCTCCTGGCCCCGGAGGTTTTGTGGGTCAGCCAGCAGGACAGCCTCACCCAGCGGCTTCAAGAGGAGCTGGGGGCGGCAAATGTGAAATGGGTTGTGAAGTGAGCGTTAAGCGTTTAGAACTAAGCGTTTTAGTTTGTGAAAGGCAAACGCCTTGGCCTGCCCCCCTCCGGATGGCAGCGGCGTACCGCGTTACCTTTCTCCTATGATAAATGGTTTTCTTTAGGGAGAGCGCGAGAACCCCTTTCTTTTGCAAAAGAAAGGGGTTCTCGCAATATATGTGGTCGTTCCTCAGTTCCTCAAACTATGCAGGGGGGCTGGGATGCGGCCGCCCCGGCGGATGAAGTCGTCGTTTTTATAGGTATTTACAGGCATGATGGGGGCGTAGCCCAAGAGCCCGCCGAAGTTTACGGTTTCCCCTGCCTTTTTACCCCAGGCGGGGATGATGCGCACGGCAGTGGTTTTGTTGTTGACCATGCCGATGGCCGCCTCGTCGGCAATGATGCCGGAGATGGTTTCGGCTGAGGTGTCGCCAGGCACGGCGATCATATCCAGGCCCACGGAGCACACGCAGGTCATGGCCTCCAGCTTTTCCAGGGTCAGGGCCCCGCAGGCGGCAGCCTCGATCA
>JAFUPO010000384.1 GCA_017481185.1 Clostridia bacterium
TGAGGAACGGGCCTGCCTAAAGGCACGGCTCAGCGCCCTGCGCGCAGCCTACGAGGATATGCTGTTTGTGTCCTTCCCCGGGGATGAAAAGAGCTCCGGCGGCTGCCTGGCGGCAGGCAGAGGCTTTTTTCACATCAATTCCCACGGGGGCGCGGAGCCCTGCCCCTTCTCGCCCTATTCGGATGTCAGCGTGAAGGATACCTCCCTTCGGGAGGCCCTTCATTCTCCTCTGTTTACGGCCCTGCGCCAGGGGAATCTGCTGACGGAGGATCATTCCGGGGGCTGCGTGCTTTTTGAAAAAGAAGAACAGGTCAAAACCCTATTGAATCAGGAGGTAAAGGACCATGCCTAATATTGATGCGCTGGTGCGCGCCCGAAGAAGCGTGCGTACCTTTGACCAGCGGCCGCTGGCTCCGGAGGATCTGGCTCAAATCCAGACCCTGACGGCGCAGACCGACAATCCCTACGGCCTGCCGGTGGCGTTCAAATGGCTGGACGCTAAGAAAGACAATCTCAGCTGCCCCGTGGTGGTGGGAACCGACCTGTATGTGGGCGCGAAAATAAAAAAAGCGCCCCATCTCAACGAGGCGGTGGGCTACAGCTTTGAACGGCTGGTGCTCCACGCCCAGGCCCTGGGGCTGGGCACGGTATGGATCGGCGGCACCATGGATCGAGAAGCCTTTGAGCGGGCCATGGCCCTTTCAGAGGATGAGGTGATGCCCTGCGTAAGCCCCCTGGGCTATCCGGCGGCCAAAATGTCCCTGCGGGAAACCGTGATGCGCAAGGGCGTTAAGGCAGACAGCCGCCTGGCCTTTGAGGAGCTGTTTTTCGACAGGTCCTTCGACGTGCCCCTGACCCGGGAAAAAGCCGGCAAGCTTGCCCATGCCCTTGAAATGGTGCGGCTGGCTCCCTCGGCGGTAAAAACACAGCCCTGGCGCGTTGTGCTAACGCCCAGCGCCGCCCACTTTTATCTGAAGCGATCCAAGAACTTTGGCGGCGGCGTATTGGATATGCAAAAGATGGACCTGGGCATCGCCCTGTGCCATTTTGAACTGGCCGCCCAAGAGGCGGGCCTTTCCCCCCGCTTTGTGCTGGCAGACCCGGGCATCCCCTTGAAGGACGGCGAAATCTATATCGCCTCCTACCGGGTTTAAGCATGAAAAAGAGCCCCGCTGGCGGGGCTCTTTTGATGCTGAAAATTACTTCAGGGTTTCCGCAAAGAAGGCGCCGGTGGCGTCAACCGCGTTGTACAGGGCGGTGAACTCAGGCTCAACGAACACGTTGAAGGTGTGATCCATGCCCTCGATAAAGTAGGTCTTGGAAGCCTCGTTGGCGCTGGCGGCCACGATCTTGTTGCTCCATTCGGGGTCAACGGTGGTGTCGGCAGTGCCGTGCACAGCCAGCACGGGGCCGGTGTAGCCCTTGGTGAACTCAGCCAGCACATCGGTGTTCATCACGTCCTCGCACCATTCAAGAGAAACGTTCAGGGGAGTGCGCCAGTCAAAGGTCATGGTGAAGTAGCCGTTCTTTTTGGCTTCTTCATACTGCTCGGCGGCAAAGAAGCCATCCAGCACCATGGAGGGCGCGCCGGCCCAGGTCACCACGGAGGAGAAGGTCTCAGGCTGCCAGGCAGCGGCCAGGAGCGCATCGGTGCCGCCCTGGCTCCAGCCCATGACGCCGATCTTGTCGCCGTCGACAACCTCCAGGCCCTTCATGTAGTTGGCGGCAGCCAGCGCATCGCTGACGGCGCTGTCAAAGGTGTAGCCCATATAATCGGCGGTGGATTCGCCGTTGCCCATGAAGTCGATGCGGATGGTGGCCAGGCCGTACTTTTCAGCCAGCACGGGGGCGGCCATCTTGTAGCCGTTGCCAGCCTCGTCGCGGGTGGAGGCGGTGCCGTGGAGCATCACCACTGCGGGGAAGGGGCCTTCGCCAGCGGGCAGGCACACGGTGGCAGGAATTTCATGATCGCCGTTGGGGATCATCACGACCGTCTCGGTGGAGGCAGCGGTTTCAGCCAGGGCAGCGCCGGTCAGCATCAGGCACAGGGCAACCAATAGAGCCAGGAACTTCTTCATGGGGATTACCTTCCTTCGTTCGTATTGCGCAATGCGCTTGCCTTTATTATACGATTTTTTACGTTGGTATACAATCCCCCATTTGCGAAAACAGCCCCTTGTTGTTTGGTATATCTTGACAACTTGGCAAGAATGACGATATAATCCACCCAAGCGCGAGGGCGCTTTCCCATTGAGCGAAAGGATCCCTTTACCAATGAAAACCACAACGGATGTTAAACCCAAAGCCAATACCATGCAGACCGTGGATCGGGCCCTGGATCTGATTAACTATCTGGCCAACGCCCGGGATGGCCTGAGCGTGGTGGATCTTAGCCGCCTTTTAGGCATCACCCGTACCTCAA
>JAFUPO010000385.1 GCA_017481185.1 Clostridia bacterium
GCTGGACACGGCCCGCCTGAGGTTTTTGCTGGGGCGTTATTTTAAGGTGGATCCCCGCAATGTTCATGCCTATGTCATCGGTGAACATGGCGACAGCGGCTTTGTGCCCTGGTCTCAGGCCATGATTTCTGTCAAGCCCGTGGCAGACATCCTTTCAGAATCCCTCGGCCAGTTCGACTGGGCGGCTCTTAAGGACATCAGCTGCCAGGTGAAAAACAGCGCTCAGCAAATTATTCAAGCTAAACGGGCTACCTACTACGGTATCGGCATGGTGCTGGCCCGCATTACCCGTGCCATTTTGGAAGATGAAAACAGTGTGCTTACCCTTTCCTGCGCTCTGTTGGGCAGCCTGTATGCAGGGATGCCCTGCATCCTTAACCGTCAAGGGGTGCGGGAGCTTTTGCGCCTTTCCCTGTTGCCCGGGGAGCAAAAGCAGCTGGAAAGCTCCCTGGCTGTGCTTGAGGAAGCGTACGCTTATTTGTGATTTTTCGCCTGCACATAGGCGTAGGCTGCCTGGGAGGCCCGGTTGAAAACCGGCTGGGTAGGCTCTGCCGTTTGGGCGTCGCTGCTGCCGCTGGGCACCTGCCCCGGCCGATGGCCCGGCTTATAAAAGGTTACGAACTTCACCGAGAACACATCACAGACCTGATAGATGTCCTGCGCATCATCATAGAGCACCACAAATCCTGCCCCCACCGAGTATAGAAGCCCCTGGCGCAGCACCAGGTTTTGGGTGCCGATCAAAAATTCTACCGCCACGTAGTTGCCAATATTGTCCTGCAAAATCTGCTGCATGGAGCCTTGCAGGCCAATAGTATCCAGGGGTTCCTCCGCCGGCACGTTGAAGCTGCTGTTGGTGGGCATCTGAGTCATGGAATCCGCCTCCTTTTCATGGATCGCTAGGCAAAGGTATGCTGCTTTATTTTAAAAAATGCCCGAAATTTACCCTTGCAAGAACACACAATGTGTGATATAATATTTTCCGTTCCCGTGCCGAAGTGATGGAATGGCAGACGTGACGGACTCAAAATCCGTTGGTAGCGATACCGTGTGGGTTCGAGTCCCACCTTCGGCACCAGCTCAAGCACGATAGCTAAGGCTATCGTGCTTTTATTTTGCAATCTATACGCTCCACAATTATAAAACAGCCATTCTCGAACCGAGAACGGCTGTTTTATGGTTATTATTTGCATCATTCATCGTTTTAAAACGATTAGTCAGAATAATCCCATCGCGGATGTGCGATAGCCTTCATTGTTTCCTCAGCCAGCCTTGCATCTCTTCTTCTGATAGCTTCCAACAGGATCCTGTGTCGCTCATGAGAATCGTTCATTCTTTTGTTTAATGGATGCGTAATATGAAAAACGGTAAGGATCACTTGTATCTTTTGCAAAAGCTTGAGCAACGGCTGGTTTTCTGTGTAAGAAGTAAGAAGGCTTCTAAAGCCATGAATCGCCTTTAGATGACCTACAAAATCATCATTCTCTACAGCAGCCTTATCCTCCGCCAGCTTTTTCTCCAGTTCATCGAGCTGTTCTTCGGTACGATTGAGAGCCACTTGGGAGGCAACCATCACTTCAAGTGCGCGAGTGATCTGGTAGTAGTTCTCAGCATCCTCTTCGCTCAATTTGCGGACAATTACACCTTTGTGCGGTATCAGCTCCACAAGCTCATCTTCAATCAGGCGTCGAAGCGCTTCCCGCACGGTCGTTCGGCTTAGAGAATACGCTTCGATAAGCTCTGCCTCTACAAGATGCACTCCCGGCAAATACTGTCCAAAGACGATTTTTTCTTTGATATCCAAATACATTTTCTCAGATAGCAAGGCTGATGATTTCATGTAAGCTGTGCCTCTTTCCATCTCTTAAACTGCTATACAATATCATACTACAACCCCAACGGAAGGTCAAACTATTTCCATACCGATTTAGAAAACACCGAAGATATCCGGAATTTTAAAGTAAAAAATCAGCAATACCAAAGCACAATATAAGGCCGCTATGATTAACTGATTCCTGAACATCGCGCTTTCGCTGTTTTCCAAACTGTTCCCGCCGCTATTTGTAATAACATTGGCCAGAATCAACGCGCCGCCAGTCGACAAGGGTGAAATGCCTGTGGCGCTTGCCCCGATATAGATTGAAGCATACAGAAGGGCTGGATTAAGACCCGCAGATGCAGCCAACATCGGCACCATCGGGAAAAACAGCGGACAGACCACCGAAAGAGCCCCGCTGAACAAGCTAAGGATTCCGCTTGCAAGTGCAAGCGTAGGCGCAATCAGGTTGGGGGGAACACTGCCGCCCATCCAATCTGCAAACAGATCAACTACTCCCATCTCATTTGCAAGGCTGATCAATGTACCAACCCCTGCAACCATGAGCAGTGTATTCCATGGCACACGCTTTACAATCACCGTTTTTTCATCCGCCACCTTGAAAAAGGCACAGAGAACCGCACAAATCATTGAAACCGATTTGATGTCGCACCAGGCAGCAATGGCCTTTATCGTTGCGTTGCCCGTAATGTTGCCCAGTGTGGGCGGTATGATCAGCATCACAATAGAAAACAGAATAACGATAAGTGTAATCCTCTGTTTTGGCGTTGGTGCTGCTGGTTTTTCCATGTTTACTGGTTTTGTTTTATGACATTTGAAAATAAAGTAAAAGGGAATAAAAAACAGAAGGCCCGCCAATACTCCCGACTGGCAAATATACATGACGATGGGCGCGGCAACTTCCGCCAGTTCTCCACCCCAATCTTCAATATATCCCCGCATTGTAGATCCCTGCTGAGCAATCAATGAATTGCCGCCCGCAACAGTGCTTGTAAACACCGCCACCAAAACAGGAAAATAGTGCAAACCCGCCTCATAAGCGATTGCAACTGCCAAAGGCGCAAGTACTCCCAGGCTGGCAAGAGCTCCGGAGCCAGTAGCCGAAAGGGTAAAGCCTACGATCCAAATTGCAAAAGGGATAGCCCAGCCTGCATTTCTGCAAGCATAAATCATCGTATCTGAAATCAGCTTCAGCGTGCCGTTTTCTGTGGCATACCCATAGAATAATGTAATGCCCATCAAGAGAAAGAATGTATTCAAGGGCCACAGGTTTACAACACCGTTTAACGACACCTTTCCGGAAACTGCAGCGATCAAAAAGGCGAAGCAAAACGCCAGGACACCAATGTTGGTTTTAATCTTCACGCTCAAAAAAATGATCAGCACGAGCACGGCGGCAATCAAGAGAGCTAGTGCTCCTGTAGTCATACTGGCCATAGACCTTCTCCCTATCGATATCAAGCTTTAGTCATTGAAAAGAGTGGAAAGGGCGGCAAAGTGCAACTCACATTTCCCGCCCTTTCGCTTTTTCTTTATTTAGGTATTCTGTTTAGTCCCAGAATTTTCCTTTATGCAGCTTTGGCATTGTTCTTCGCTTTACGCTGGAGCACAGCCAAAGGCGTAAGCGCATGGCCAACCGTAAACAGCACATAGCCCAAAGCAGCAAACACCGCGCAAAGAATAAACACGATCATGTAATTGCCGGTGCTGTCAGCCAGTGCGCCAAACAGAACCGGAAGAATCGTACTGCCAACGTTTGAAGCCGCCTGGAAGAACAGCGTGACCTGACGATGGTTATGATCACCAAAGCAGCCAGCAGCGTTGGGGCCCATAATATTTCTTGTGGGATTGGCAATACCATTGGCAATGACTGCCGGCAAAAGCAGGGGGCTGATATAATTGCCGCCGCCCGCCAGAATAGCCTGCAAAACCGAGGACAGGATGAAACACAGCGCATAAACCAGCAGCGTTGCTTTCAAACCAAGCTTGTGAATGATCACGCCGCTCACAAAAGTCATGGCTGCGCCAATACCCGTCAAAATCGTAATATAATTCGCCGCGGTCGTAACTTCAACGCCACCCGTTGTCCAAATGGCAGGAAGCGTGGAAACGATGACAGCCGTGGGCGAAGCCAGGAAAATGACGGACAGGCAAAGGATCCAGAAGCTGAAGTTTTTGACAGGCACAACATCCTTCAAAGCGCTCATTACAGGCGCAGCTTCCTCAGTCTTTTGCTCAGATACATTCAGCGAAACGGGCTCTTCTTCCTGCCATCCCAAGGGCTTTTGACCCAGTTTTTCAGGCTCTGCAATCAGGAAGAACACAGCAACAATGCCGACTGCCAACTGCACGATAGCATAAACGATGCAAGCCTGACGCCATCCGAAAGCACCGATCAGGTTGCCGCCAATCCAATTGAACATCGTGGTGCCGATGCCAGAGGCACCGATGGCAATACCCAGCAGAATAGCACGATACTTTTTAAACCATCTGGCGACCAAGGAAGTCAGCGTGGGAACGCCGGCAAATCCGAAGAAGAATCCTCTGAATACCACAGCGCTATAAAGCACATAAATATTGGGGGCCATGGCGTATACAAGATAGTAAGCAGCCAGGCAAGCAATACCGATGATCAGAGACGTCTTAAAGCTCATTTTCTTGGAAAGAATTCCCGAAACAATCGTCAGGCTGGTAACACTTATGCTGGCGAGCGTACTGTTTAAACCGATCTGAGTACCGATAAGACCCCACTCAACAGCTACAGCGCTCAAGAAAATACCAATTGTCGATGCCGTTCCATACATGACCAACAAAAGCAGCATAACGCCAACGAATACCCGCCAGCCGCTGAATTTTTCTTTTGCCATTATGATATATCTCCTCTCGTTATTCAACAATATAAATCACAGATTACCTATAGGCATCATAATCCGGCACAGCATTCACAATGCCATCGAAACGAGCCTTGATCCGTTCCTCAGGCAGCGGATGAGTCATAATATGGGGCTTATTCTTCATGATGCCGTCCAGAACGTACTTACCGACGTTATCACAATTAATATAATCAAAGGGCGTTTCAGGAATCGCCGGATCATCTTCAGGCTTGTTGTTGGCGTTGGGCTTTTGGGGCGCATTTGCGCCAGCATATTCGGCCCAGGATTTCACCGATTCCTGCGCCTTTCTCTGGTCTTCATTCATTAAGCGAGCGCTTGTGGAGATTCTTGTGCGCACAGCGCCCGGATGGAGAATGGATACGCCAATATCGAAGAGTTTCAGTTCTTCTCTGGCGCTGTTGGAAAGGCCATCCACAGCTGCCTTCGTGGCAGAATAGGCCGCATGGCCAGCAATATCATACAATGCTGCCATAGAGGAGGTGTTGACAATGTGCTTTTCGCCGGGCGTCTGGAGCATCTTGGGCACAAAAGCCAGATGCCCGTTAAGGACACCGCCAAAGTTCACATCAAACAGCCATTTCCAGTCTTTGTAGCTGGTATCCCAATGTGCGCGATAAGGTCGCAGCGTGACGCCCGCATTATTGACAAGGATCTCAACGCTGCCGAAAGCTTCATATGCAGCTTCAGCCAGAGCAAACATTTCATCTTTTGAGGAAACGTCTACCTTACGGCCGATCGATTCTACACCATAAGCCTTGCCTTCCTCTGCCACACGCATAATGGCGTCTTCATCAATATCCGTCACCATGATATTCACGCCGTTCTTTGCCAGTTCCAAGGCAATTGCTCTGCCAATACCGCCACCGGCGCCCGTGACTACTGCACTCTTCCCTTTGATTTCCTTCATTGAAAATTCCTCCTTTTATGACAAGATTATAATAAAATATTGTATTACGATCTTGTGTTGTTGAATAGGAGTATACTACTATGCCAAAGAATTGTCAAGCAAGTTCTGTATAATTATCCTTCATGTATCCATGCTCGCATTTATTACTGGCAATTTTCACTAAATTAAGGCCAAATGGCAGACGTGACGGACTCAAAATCCGTTGGTAGCGATACCGTGTGGGTTCGGGTTCCGCCTTCGGCACCATGGCCGCAGCAAAAGCTGAGGCTTTTCTTTTATGTCTCCTGATTGATAGCTGGCAAAATTTGCTGTATAATAATGGTGAAAAATTGCACTGCAAAACATCAAGGAGATGCTCGCTATGACCTATCGATCCTTAACGAGGCTTTTTGCCCTGATCGCTCTTATAACCGCAGGGCTGCTTTTTTTGGCCGACTCTGCCCTGGCCCAGGAGGCCCGGGACCTGACTAGCGAATGTTCCTATACCGTTTCCAAGGGCTCCGGCCGCAATGTGCAGGCCCTTTATAACAAAAACTATCTGGGCTACTGGCAGGCTGCCCGAGCTAAGAATAATTACCTCCAGGTGCGCCTGCCAGAGGGGGAAACCTGCTCCGGCGTGCAGATCAAATGGGCCCAAATCAACCCTAACTGGTGCGTTGAGGTCAAGGAAGATGGCCAGTGGGTCAAGGTGGGCGGCTATGAGGCCGACTATCTGACTACCTTTACGCCCCTGCCCGATGTAACGGAGTTCCGCATCGCCTCCCATAACCGGGTGGCCAATTATCTGCGGATCAACGAGCTGATCGTGCTTTCCTCCGGGGAGCGGCCCGACTATATTCAGGTTTGGGAGCCCACCTATGAGAAGGCTGACCTTTTGCTGGTTATCGCCCATCCGGATGACGAGTACATTTTCTTCGGCGGTCTGATCCCCTACTACGGCGCTGAAAAGGGCAAGGATGTACTGGTGGCTTACATTACCGAAAGCTCCACCGCCCGCCGAACCGAGCTTTTAGACGGGCTGTGGACTGCCGGGCAGCGCTCCTACCCCCTGACGGGCAAATGCTATGACCTCTA
>JAFUPO010000386.1 GCA_017481185.1 Clostridia bacterium
ACTCATCATGAGCTTACGCCCTACATTGATCAAGTTGCCAAGGCTGGAGACCGTTGCAGGAACGCCCAAGCCAATATAGGTGATAAACACCTCGCTGCCAATGGCGCTGGGAACGGACAAAGCCATGCGAAGCATGATGACAGAAACTAGATAAGGAAGCAGATTGCGGAAAATGATACGGAAGGTGCCGGTGCCCAAACAGCGGGAAGCCATATTGTAATCGCGATCGCGAATAATCAGAATTTGATTTCTGATAAACCGCGCCATACCGATCCAGCCAGTCAGAGATAGGGCGAAAATGATAGTGCCAACGCCGGGCCGAAGAATGTAGGAGATCAGAATCAACACGATGGTTGAAGGGATGTTGTCGATCACATTGTAAATCTCAGTAAACAGAAAGTCGAGCTTGCGTACATAGCCCCACAGAACACCGATGAGGATGCCAATCAAAGCTTCCACGCAGGCAACAGAAATGCCAATGAACAAGCTGGTACGGGTACCAGCCCAAACCTGAGACCACAGATCCTGTCCAATGGCATTGGTACCCATCCAATGGATCCCATCAGGAGGCGTATTCTTAAGGGGCAGCCCGGTTTCAGGGTTGTTGTTAACCAGGAATGGATCAAACTGGTTAGGCAAATGAGGCTGGATAAAAGTAAACAAAAGGATCAAGAGAACAATGAACAGAAGCGTCATAGCCACTTTACGCTTACGGAAGGCCTGAAAGGTGGACCGCCAGTATGAATAGTTGCTGACGCCCGTTCGCTCTGTTTCAGCTTCATCGTAGGGCGCAAACTCAAAGGCATCAGGGTGGGAAAGAGCAGCCTGGATCTGCGCTGAACAGCTTTCTTCCAGCTGTTCCAACTTAGGATGCTTTAACAGACTCATCAGCGCTCGCCTCCTTTCTTGGTCAGACTAATCCGAGGATCCAACGCAACCATGAGCAGATCACCCAGGATCAGGCCGATGATGCCAACGCAGGCAAAGAGCAGCACGATGCCCTGAACCATAGCGTTATCCTGCCGTTTAACCACGTCCACCAGCAGGCCGCCCATACCGGGGATGGAGTATAGGGACTCGATGTAAATGGAGCCGATGACGGTATTGAGGAATGAGGTGGGGATATACTGAATCATCGGCACAAACGCATTGCGGAAAATATGCTGAAACATCACTTTGTTAGAGGAGACGCCCTTGATCTTTGCCAGCATTACATAATCTTTTTTGCTCTCATCAACCATATAACGGCGCAGCCACATGGCATAGTAGGCAATGTTGCCAAGCGCCATTGAAAACACCGGCAGGATCCATGCAACAGGATCGTCGATGTCAAAAAGCATTTTGATACCGAGCACCTTGGTGCCAAAAAGCTGGATAAAAAGATAATAAACAGCCGCAGGCACAGCCTGGATCATCACGATGAAGCCAGTGCCAATGTGGTCGATGAACTTATTTTTATATTTAGCCATCAGCGTGCCCAGGGGCAGGCCGATGATAAGCGACACAATCAAAGAAAGACTGCCGAGCTTAATAGAAACCGGAATTTTGGGGGCAAGGATCTCCGTTACCGGCACATTGGTGCGGTAAACATGAGAGGTACCCAAATCACCTTCAAGGATAAGACCCTTGAAGAAATTAAACAGCTGAACCGGCATAGGCAGATCCAGGCCCAAGTTATGCAGACCGTTTTGGATCTGGGTTGCAGTCATTTTCTCGAAATTCTGGAAGTATCCGTCAATAGGCATCTGCCTGACCAGAATGAAAACGACCGTCAGAATGACAAACAGAGTCAGAAAGGAGCGCAGGATGCGCTTCGTTAAGTACTTTAACATAATCAGTCCCCTAAGTATGAGATAGCCCGGATTTAGACGCTTTTGCGGGAGGGACCAAAATGGTCCCCCCCGCTTATGTTTCGGTTAGGATTTGATTACTTGCCCAGCTTGGCAACCCATTCGGTGTAGCTGGCATCCATCTGCTCGGGAGTCAGGAAGTCATCATAGACCTTCTGGCCTTTGAAGCGCAGGGTGGACAGGCCGCAAGAGGAGTACTGACCCTCGTAGATGTTCAGCTTGGTCACACGATACTCGGCGGGATAGATGAAGTAGGGGATCAGCACGGCATCCTTAATCAGGATGGATTCAGCCTCAGCGAAAGCATCGTAACGGGCCTGCTCATCATCGGTGATGGCCTTGGCGGCATCAACAGCGGCATAATAGCTCTCAATGGTAGCCTTGATCTCAGGATAGGTATCATCGTTGAGCATCATATCCATCT
>JAFUPO010000387.1 GCA_017481185.1 Clostridia bacterium
CAGAGCAAGCAGCTTCTTCATGGTTGGGTATCCTCCCTAAATAGATTAATGACAATCAACAGAATACCACAAAACCCCCGGATCTGAAAATGACCGGGGGTTGGTTTTCATGATGTTTTGTTGGTTTTTGTGCCGAAATCTGACGATTGATGGGCAAAAATGATTTTTATTCAGAAATCATGATCTTTTTTCAGATGAAACTGGCGATAATTTCCGGGAGATTCGCCACATTCACGCTTGAACAGCCGCATGAAGTGCTCCATGGTTTTATAGCCCACCGCCTCAGCAATTGCATAGATGCGAAGGTCTGTAGTGGCTAAAAGCTCCTTGGCCGCTCCCATGCGCACCTGGGTTAGATAATCAGAATAGGAGGAGCCAAACCGGCGCTTGAAAAGGGTGCAAAAGTATTTTTCGTTGTAACCGCTTTGCTCGGCTACCTCATGGAGGGTGAGATCAGGGCGCATATAACTGCTGTCTATATACCGCCGGGCCTTGAGCAGCGGATCGGGGGTGTGCTGGGTATAGTTGACCTCAAAGTATTCCATAATCTTGCGCAGCACAGACATGAAATAGATCACAATTTCTCGCTGGCTTTGCAACTCATGGATGCGCTGATAAAGCTGGTGATCCAGCCCCAGCTTGTAGGCGATTTGCACATCCAAAAAACCGATTTCATAATAAACATTGAACAGATAGAACAGCGCATAGGCCTGAGCTTTGCCCAGCGGCAGCTCCATCAGGCGGCTAGTCACCGCCTGCTGCTCCCTATGGGCGCGTACAAAATCCGCATCAATAGCAGCCCTTATCAGAGGGAGCTGCGCCTGCCCAGCAGTTAGCGCGGAGAGCGGATTAAACTTGCTGTAGGCATTGAAATCATAAATGCCGCCGGGGCCCAGCACATAGCGCAGGGTAGTGTTGACCTCCGCTTGTGACAGCGCATCGAAAAAGCGCTTCTCCGGCGCTCCTGCTTCCACAAAGGAAACGCCCACCGTGCAGGGGATGTTCATATAGTTTTTCCACGCGGTCTTGACCAGGCTGAGAAAGGAGAGAGCGCTTTGAAAGGATCTTTTGGCAGGGGCCAGGGAATAGAAAAGAAAGTGCCGTGAAGCATCAAAAGAATAAAAGGCATCGCAAGAGCGGATCAGGGGAACCTGATTCACCAGTTGTGTTAGGGGATCAATCAGCGTTTTTTGAATATCGCTGCCTAAACGAGCCATTTCACGATAGAGATCATCCACAAAAAAGCAGGCCAGCACATATCCCTTATCCAAATCGGGGAGAACTCTAGGCGCGGCATCGTGCAGGATAACATCCTTCAATAGTCCGTTGGCAGAGGGGGCTGTGGAGGGGGAAGCGGCGGCAGAGCTTCGGCCCTGCTTGTCTAATTTGGCTCGAGCTGACCGGAGCACCTCCTGAAGCTTTTCCGGCCCTAGATCCTGCTTGAGCAAATAGTCTTCCGCGCCCTTTTTAAATGCATCCTTTACCAGCTGAAAATCATCAAAGGCGCTTAATACCAAAATCAGGGGCTGCTGACCTTGGGCATGAAGGCCGTCAATCAATTCCAGTCCTGAGCAAAGGGGCATTTTAATATCGGTGATAACCAGGTCCGGCGGCTGCTGGCAGCAGGCCTCCAGAGCAGCCTTGCCGTTGACATAGCAGCCCAGCAGGCGAAAGCCTTCCTTTTCCCAGTCCACCATGCGCTCCAGGGCGGTGCGTACCATGATCTCATCGTCAGCTACGATTGCGGTATACATTAGGTGGCATCCTCCTTGGGCAGATAATTGGCCGGCAGCGTCAATGTGATCAGCGTTCCTTCATCTAGATGGCTAATAACGGCCATGGTACATTGGCCAGGGCAGTTAAGCTCCAGCCGACGGCGCACATTGGCCATACCGATGGCGTGGGAGGAGGCGCTGCCCTGGCTTTGCCAGGCAGCCAGAATCTCCGGCGGGATCCCTACGCCATTATCAGAAACTTGCAATACCAGCTGCTCCTTTTCCAGCCGACTGGATACACGAATCTCTCCGGGCGCCTCCACCTCGGGAAAGGCGTGCTGAATGGCGTTTTCCACCAGGGGCTGCAAAAGCAGCTTGGGGATGCGGCAATCCAGCGAATCGCCGCTCAGATCATAGGAAACGGTAAAGCTGCCCGGGCGACGAATTTCCATAATGGAGATATAGGAGCGCAAAAGCCGGATTTCGTCAGCCAGGGTGTAGCGCTCGTTGGGATTGCGCAGCACACAGCGAAGAATGTCCATAAGAGAAGCGGCCATATCGCGGATGGAATCAAAATTGGCCAGCTGCGCCATAAAACGAATGGTGTTGACGGTGTTAAGCAGAAAGTGAGGATTGATCTCGCTTTGCAGGGCTTTGAGCTCCTCTTGGTATTTCTCCTTTTCGCGAGATTGATTTTCTAGGATCAGGGCTGCCATACGAGAACTGGTTTCATTAAAATTTTCCTCCAGGCGAATCAGCTCCTGATGGCCCTTGGGCTCGATCCGGTAAGCAAAATCGCCTGCCTGCAAATGGGCCATGCCTTCACCCAGCGCCTGTACCGGCTGGATGATCCGCTTTAAAAAGAGGCGGGAATATAGCACAAAGAGCAGAAACATCGCCATCAGAAGGGCCAGAACTGCCGCTAGGGTCAGGCTATAGGAGGAAAACACCAAATCATTATCCACCAGCGTCAGGATAGCCAGATTCGTACGGGGGATTTGGGTCAGGGTATACCAATCATAGCCTCCTAAATCTTCCCCCTGAGAGAGCAGGCTCGCCTGGGCAGCCTGGGCGGCTGCCTGATCGCCAGCCAGCAGTTTTTGCCCATCCACAAGAAATGTGCGCCCAGCAGGCACGGAGGCATTATACTCGGCAATCAATTCTTCCGCGGAAGTGGAAAAATATAGGCAGCCTACGGACAGGGCAGAGGGCCTGCGAGGCTCCTGCACGCTTAACGCCGCGCAGAGCAGCACATCCCCAGGATGGTTGGTTGTGTACTGCAAAAGAGATGCTGAAACGCTCCCCACGGTTACCAGATTGGGCTCCTTTAGCGCCTGCTGATAAACGGGTTCAGCCTGGGCTTGGGCCACGGGCGCAGCCAGGCCGGCAGCCAGGTCGTAGTAGGTTCCGTCTGTCAGATAGAGGTGCAGCGCTTCAATATTTTCATCCCGGACGGCCATGTAATCAAAGATCCGCTTGAAATGCTGGGTGTGATTATAGCGCTCTTGGCGATCAGCAGGCAGCTGATCCAGCAGGTTGACTACTTCTTGATCGTTGCCCAGCAAAAAATAAGCCAGGCCCAATGAAGCCTCCTGCACCTCGGCCCTAAGGGCGGTTGACACAGAGGTGTGCATGGCGTCAATGGTTTCGTTGGCGTCTGCAATCAGCTTCTGCCCAAAGAGCACGGTAACCACGGCTACCACCAGCACAATGGGCAGCACAATCAGCAGCAGAAAAGAACGGTAGTACATCGCTTTGAGCCCCGTGGGTCGATGCATCTCAATCCCCCTCCTCCTGCGTTCACTTGCTTTTATTATAGCATGAGTGAAGGGGTGGAGGCAATCTTATCCCGCGGCGCCGCTGCGAAGATGCTGGTATTTAACCTTGGTGGCAGCGCCGCCGCGCAAATGGCGCACAGCTTTGTTGTAAGCTAGCAAATGAGCGACCTGGGCGGCCAAGGTCTGGTTGATGCGAGGCAGCCGCTCCCCCATATCCTTATGGACGGAGGATTTGGAAACGCCGAATTTGGCAGCAGCTTGCCGTACCGTGGCTTGGTTTTCAAGCATATAGACAGCGATGGCCAGGCATCGTTCCTGAATATACTCGTGCATAAAGAAGCCTCCCTCAAAACGTTTGTACAGGCTATGAAGGAGCAGGAAGGGTTATGCCTTGGATGAACGCTGTGTGAACGCTGAATGATGCCTTTGTGAAAAAAGACTTGTATTTTTCTCTAAAACATGATAATATTTTATCATTAAAAAGGTGCTCGGCCAAAATTCAATAAGGAGTGGTGTTTACCCATGAAGAAACTGGTAGCATTGGTTTTAATGGCCCTGATGATGGTTTCCCTTCTGGTTCCTGCTTTGGCAGCCAACATGGAGATTGCTGGCGTTGAAGTGAAGTACTTGCTGGATCCTGAAAAAGTGCTGGGCGAAGATGGCAAGCCTACCGAAGAAGTCCTGAAGATTCTGGGCTATGGCGGCAAGGTAAAGAATCGCGGTATGCAGTTTCTGGATGTTGAAGGCATGGCCTACAATGAGGCTGGCTGGAGCAACCGCGTGCGCATCAAGCAGGGCGATGAAGAGTATGACGTTACCTTCAAAAAGCGCTATACTGTGGAAAACGGCGACATCGATGCCGCTCTGACCCTGGCTGCCCAGGAGGGCTTCACCGCTGATCTGGAAGATTACGAAGCCGAGCTGGACTGGGGCTACAATAAGCTGACCCTGTCCATCGCCACTGAGTCCAGCGTGGCCAAGGTGGGCTATGATGACACCGTGCTGCCCAACCTGGAGGACTCCATCGCCATGGTGAAGGAAACCATGCCCGAGGCCCTTAAGGCTGTGGAAGCTGACATCGGCGCTGCCGTCCTGTGCGGCCCCATCTACTATCCTCGCTACACCGGCGAACTGGCTGGCATGGAGCTGGATATTGAAATCTGCGCCATCACCAATCAGAAGAGCGGCGAAACCGAGTATGTGTGCGAAGTGGCCTTCTCCACCGACACCTACGAAGAAGCGGTTGGCAAGCGCGATGAGATCATGAAGATTCTGGACGACGCCGGCATCCTCATCAAGGAAGACGGCTTGAAGACCAACAAGATTCTCAACGCTTACCTGGGTGAATAACGAGTCAAAAAATGCCCGGCATCTGATGATGCCGGGTCAGACCGTTGATAAACCCCGCAAACGCAAAATTCCTGCCCTCTGGCAGGAATTTTTGCTTACTGCGTTGGCATCGGCAGCAAATTTCGGTCATTTACGTCTATGTAAACTCCCTCATTTGCAGCCTCGCCGCCTTGCCTTGCAGGGCTTCTAAACGGTCTGCCAGATCGCCGACTTTGTCGATGATCTGGCTCGGCATCTGATGATGCCGGGTTTTTCATTTATAAGGGGCAATCCCTGTTCAGATCCTGATGGGTGTAAGCCAGCTCCCCGCGGGCCACGGCCGCCACGGTTTGCCCATGGCCAATGAGCTTGTATTTGTAGGTGCACAGGCCCTCCAGGCCCATGGGGCCCCGGGCGTGGATCTTGCCGGTGGCGATGCCCACCTCCGCCCCGAAGCCGTAGCGGAAGCCATCGGCAAAGCGGGTAGAGCAGTTCACGTACACGCCTGCGCTGTCCACTCGGTTGGTGAAGGTGCGGGCAGCCGTTTCATCCTGGGTCACAATGCAGTCTGTATGGCCGGAGCCATATTGGTTGATGTGGTGGATGGCATCATCCAGCGAATCAACGATCCGGATAGAAAGGATGTAGTCCAGATACTCGGCGCCCCAGTCCCCCGCGGTGGCGGCTTCCACATCAATGATTTGCCGGGTTCTTTCGCAGCCCAGAAGCTTTACATGGGGCAGGGTTTCTTTTAGTTCCGGCAGGAAAGCAGGCGCAATGGCCTCATGAACCAGCAGAGTCTCCATGGCGTTGCACACGGCTACGGCCTGGGTTTTGCTGTCCACAGAAACGGCCACAGCTTCTTTCAGGTCAGCCTGAGCATCCACATACACATGGCACACGCCGTCGGCATGGCCCAATACGGGGATGCGGCTGTTATCCATGATGTAGCGCACAAAGGCGTTGCTGCCACGAGGAATGATCAGGTCGATGCAGTCGTCCATTTTCAGCATCTGGGAAACATCCTCGCGGCTTTCCATGAGCCCGGCCCAGCCCTCCACGAGCCCGGCGCCGTCAATCAGCGCTTTGTGGAGAGCCCGGTTGGTGTTCAAAGCTTCACGGCCCCCCTTCAAAAGCACGGCGTTGCCGCTTTTCAGGCACAGGGAGGCGATCTGCACCAGGGCGTCGGGGCGGCTTTCAAAGATTACGCCAATGACGCCGATGGGGCAGGAAACACGATAGAGCTCAAGGCCGGGCATCAATTCGCGGCTCAATTGGGTATGACCGATGGGATCCGGCAACTGGGCAAGGGAAACAAGCCCTTCCTGCACGGCGGTCAGCTTGCCTTCGTCAAACTTCAAACGCTTCAAGAGGGGCGCGGCCAGGCCCTCTTTTTCAGCGGCGGCCAAATCCAGCTTGTTGGCGGCAAAAATCGTTTCCTTCTGCGCCTCCAGGGTGTCGCGCATCCCCAGCAGGGCGCGGTTGCGC
>JAFUPO010000388.1 GCA_017481185.1 Clostridia bacterium
TGAAGAGCCCCAACAGCCTCTACATGGAGGAGATCGCGACCTTCGGCGACAGCGGCGAGCTGTACAGCCATAAGGACAGCGAGGGCTTCATTAACCTCCTGGGCCTGCCCATGAAGGTCAAGGCCATGGTGGATCAGAAGAAGTAAGCGACCTGCACAATATGCGAGAACCCTTTCCTTTTGCAAAAGGAAAGGGTTCTCGCGCTCTCCTAAAGAAAAACCGTTTTTAATTAGGCGAGGAGCCGGGTGGACTCCCATGCAAGGAGTTCACCCATTTCTCGTGCTCTCCCAAAGGAAAACCGGTTTTATTCCAGGATTCGGCGGCCGTCATACACTTTGCCTGTCGCCAGTTCAACAAACGCCGTGGCCTTTTGCTGGTAGCTGTTAGCGTCCCGCAGCTGGAAAGCCCAGGCGGGGGTATAGGTGCCCTCCTGGCTGAACACAGGCGTATAGGTCAAATAGATGCTTTCAAGCAGGTCGTTGGGGTCATCCAGGGTGGTGGATTCCTGGCGGGAAGCGATTTCGTTCAGCCGCGCTAGGGCTGCCGAAGCATCCTGATAGGGGGCGTTGGACTGCTCGCCTTCCACAGGGGTCAAAATCCCATCCCACAGATGCAGGGCGCTGACCAGGCCGTTTGCATAGGTCACAGTGAGGCTCTTATCCGAAAGCGGCACGCCCTCGGGAGTTTTCAGGGGCCAGATAAAATCATAGATGCTGGTCATCAGTTGGCCCGATTGCTCATAGTACCAGCCGATGCGGGGCATCTGAGGCATATACTTTCGGCTACCCAAAAGCTTTTCAGCAAAGGCCACGCTTTGGGCCAGAGCTTCGTTAGGATCGGTCGTCTGCCGGGCCTGAGAATCCTTTGCATAGTGCAAGTCTCCCCGTTTGTTATAGCGCAGGGTTGCCCGCTCCCCGGTATCCTCCGGGCGATCTTGGGCAAAAAGCTCCTCCCCCTCCCATTCAATGCCTGATTGAGGAAAGCCTAAAATCCCCAGGGCCTGCTCCGCCATGGCCTTCACCTGAGGATTGACAGACACGGTATAGCCAGGGGTGAGCTGCTGGGGCGCAGCGGGAAATTCGCCAGCCCAGCGGTATTCGCCCAATGCGCTGCCGCTTATCAAAAGCAGCGTCGCCAATAGCACAATCATCCTCTTTTTCATTTTTCTTCCTCCTTTTGTACATTTAACGGTTTTTGCCTAAAAAATATTGCTTAATCCTTGCAAAGCCATTAAAATAGGCAATGAAGAGTTTTTAGAAAGGAACGTTAACGCTTATGAAACTCTGGGGCGGACGTTTTTCCAAGGCCACCGAAGGATTGGTGGACGATTTTCATTCCAGCATCTCCTTTGACCAGCGCCTTTATCGGCAGGATATTGAGGGCTCCATTGCCCATGCCACCATGCTGGGGGAGCAGAACATTATTCCCAAGGCTGACGCCGATCTCATCGTGGAGGGGTTGAAGGGCATCCTTCAGGATGTGCAGGAGGGCAAGGTGCAGTTTATGGTGGATGCCGAGGACATTCACATGAACGTGGAAACCCTGCTCATTCAGCGCATCGGCGAGGCGGGCAAGCGCCTGCACACCGGCCGCAGCCGCAACGATCAGGTGGCGCTGGACGCCCGGATGTACGCCAAGCTGGCCTGTCACGAAACCCAGGAAATGCTCAAGGATCTGTGCCAGGCCCTTCTGGACATTGCCAAGGACAACCTGAACACCATTATGCCCGGCTACACCCATCTGCAGAAGGCCCAGCCCATCACCCTAGCCCATCACATGATGGCTTATTTCCAGATGTTCCTGCGGGACCGCGAGCGCTTCCAGCATGCCTTCAAGGCTGCCGACGTGATGCCCCTGGGCTCCGGCGCGCTGGCAGGCACCACCTATCCCCTCAACCGGCAGCGGGTGGCGGAGCTGCTGGGCTTTTCTGCCATCTCCATGAACTCTCTGGACGGGGTTAGCGACCGGGATTTTATGCTGGAGTACCTGTCTGACGCGTCCATCTGCATGATGCACCTGAGCCGATTCTGCGAGGAAATGATCCTCTGGAACACCAACGAGTTCCAGTTCATTGAAATGGATGACGGCTATGCCACCTGCTCCTCCATCATGCCCAAGAAAAAGAATCCAGATGTGGCCTAGCTGATTCGCGGCAAAAACTGCCGGTTCTACTGCCACCTGATGGGCTTGCTCA
>JAFUPO010000389.1 GCA_017481185.1 Clostridia bacterium
AGCGGACAATATCTGCGGGGGCGACAGCCGCTATCCGGGCAGCCAGGGCAACTCTGTTCTCAAGGTGTTCGATCTGACCGCTGCCAGCACCGGTATCAATGAAACCAATGCCCGCAAGTCCGGTCTGGATGCGGAGGCGGTGATCCTTTCACCCATGAGCCATGCGGGCTACTATCCGGGCGGCAAGGTGATGACGATGAAGGTGGTTTTTGAGAAAGGAACCTATCGCCTGCTCGGCGCGCAGATCGTTGGCTATGAAGGGGTGGACAAGCGTATTGATGTGCTGGCGGCTGCCATTCATGCAGGTTTAAAGGCTACCCAGCTGAAGGATCTGGATCTGGCCTATGCGCCGCCCTATTCTTCCGCCAAGGATCCTGTTAATATGGCAGGCTTTATGATTGAGAACATCGCCAAAGGAATCCTCAAGCAGTGGCGCTTGGATGATGCGGCAGCGCTGCCCCGGGATGGAAGCGCAACGCTGCTTGATACCAGAACCGTAGGCGAATTCGCCCAGGGGCACATCGAAGGCTTCAAAAACATCCCTGTTGACGAACTGCGCGATCGGCTGGTTGAGGTCGAAAAAGGCAAGCCGGTTTATGTTATCTGCCAGAGCGGCCTGAGAAGCTACATAGCCAGCCGAATTCTAGCGGGCAACGGCTACGAAGCCTATAATTTCGCAGGAGGCTTCCGATTCTATGATGCGGTCATCAATGACCGTGCGCTGATCGAAAAAGCTTATGCCTGCGGCATGGATCAATAAATACAGCGAGGCAGCCACGCTCCTTCTTGGAAGGCGTGGCTGCTTTTGTGCTGAAAGGGTGATGTTATCACTGAAGCAGCCCTGAAAATTGGTTATCATAAGAACGTACAAGATGCTTATTGCAGAAGGAGGGGCTGACTATGAAGAAAGAAAAGTTTGATATAACGGGTATGACCTGTTCAGCCTGTTCCACCAGAGTGGAGCAATGCGTAAGAAAGCTGCCGGGTGTGAGCGACGTGTCTGTAAACCTTTTGAAAAACAGCATGTCAGTCTCCTATGATGAACAGGCGCTGGATACTGCCGGTATCATTGAGGCTGTCGAGCAAACGGGATACGGGGCCATTTTGAAAACAAACGCCTCGCCCAGGAGCAATGCAGCAAAGCAGCTGGAGCCTGCGGCTGCAAATACCGCTCAGGCAGAATACCAAGCAATGAAGCGGCGGCTGATTCTTTCCGCGCTGTTCACCATTCCGCTGTTCTATATCTCCATGGGGCATATGATGAACTGGCCGCTTCCCGGATGGCTGCTGGGCATGGAAAATGCGATGACCTTCGCCTTTACACAGTTTCTGCTGCTGCTGCCGGTATTGGTCGTCAACAGCAAATATTTCAAGACCGGCTTTCGCACCCTGCTTCATGGCGCGCCGAATATGGACTCTTTGATCGCCATCGGTTCCAGCGCCGCAGCGATATACGGCGTCTATGCGATCTACAAGATTGGTATCGGCATGGGCCACGGAGACATGGCGCTGGTTCATACCTTTATGATGGATTTGTACTTTGAGTCGGCAGGCATGATCCTGACCCTGATTACCCTTGGCAAGACCCTTGAAGCCCGGGCAAAGGGCAAAACCTCCGAGGCCATTACTAAGCTAATGAATCTGGCCCCCAAGGTTGCCACCGTGATACGCGAGGGCAGAGAAATGGTGATACCGGCAGAGGAAGTGCTTTTGGGCGACACCCTTATCGTCAAGGCCGGCGAATCCATCCCGGTGGACGGCGTGGTGCTTGAAGGCTCATCCTCCGTAGATGAATCGGCTCTGACCGGCGAGAGCATCCCGGTGGAAAAGCACATGGGAGACAAGGTCATCGGCGCGACCATCTTAAAATCAGGTTATATTAAAATGCAGGCCACCAAGATCGGTGAAGACACTGCGCTGGCGCAGATCATCCGCCTTGTAGATGAAGCCACCAGCTCCAAAGCGCCCATCGCAAAACTCGCAGATAAGGTCAGCGGAATCTTTGTTCCCGTCGTAATCGGAATCGCTGCAATATCTACCATCATTTGGCTGCTGGCAGGCTACGGCCTGGAATTTGCGCTTTCCATCGGTATCTCTGTTCTGGTCATTTCCTGCCCCTGCGCATTGGGTCTTGCAACCCCTACCGCCATCATGGTGGGTACCGGTAAGGGCGCTTCAAACGGCATCCTAATCAAGTCGGCAGAGGCTCTGGAAACCGCCCACAGCATCGATACGGTTGTTCTGGATAAGACTGGTACCATCACCCAGGGAAAGCCCGCCGTTACGGATATCCTGTGCAGCGAGGGCATTAATGAAAATGAATTGCTACAGATTGCAGCGTCGATTGAAAAGCTCTCGGAGCATCCTCTGGCAGACGCAATTGTGACAGAAGCGGAAAAGCGGGGAGTATCTTATCTGACCGTCAATGATTTTACACAGATTCCTGGTCAGGGAATTACAGGGGTCATCATAGATCAGCTCTGTCTGGCAGGCAACGCCCGGTTGATGAAGGCCCATGGGATCATCGGCGGAGAGCTTCTTCATCAGGGAGAGGCGCTGGCAGCCAACGGCAAAACGCCGCTGTTCTTTGCCCGCGCAGGCCAGTTGATTGGCATGATTGCCGTGGCGGATATTGTTAAACCCACCAGCAGGCAGGCGGTGCAGGAACTGTCCAATATGGGCATTGAGGTGGTTATGCTTACTGGCGATAACGCCAAAACGGCAGAGGCTATCCGCCGCCAGGTCGGTGTTGACAGGGTTGTGGCCGAGGTATTCCCTCAGGATAAGGAAGAGGAGATCCGCCGCCTGCAAACAGAAGGCAAGAAAGTTGCCATGGTGGGTGACGGCATCAATGACGCGCCCGCGCTGGCACGGGCTGATGTTGGCATCGCCATCGGAGCAGGAACAGACGTTGCCATCGAATCTGCGGATATTGTGCTGATGAAGAGCGACCTGCTGGACGTTGCTGCGGCCATTCAGCTCAGCAAGGCCGTCATCCGTAATATCAAACAGAATCTGTTCTGGGCGTTCTTCTACAACATCATCGGTATTCCTGTTGCTGCGGGGCTGTTTTTCATTCCCTTCGCGCTGAAGCTGAATCCTATGATCGGCGCTTTCGCCATGAGCTTCAGCTCGGTATTCGTGGTCACCAACGCGCTGCGGCTTAGATGGTTCAAGCCCAGATACACAGCGCACGAGCAAAGCAACAGCGCTCCTCAAATGGCGGCGTATGAAAGCAAGAAAGGGGCGCCCTATATGGAAAAAACATTGAAGATTGAAGGCATGATGTGCAGCCACTGTGTGATGCATATTCAAAAAGCGCTGGCAGCGCTCACCGGCGTTCAGGAGGTGGCGGTGAGCCTTGAAAACAAATCCGCCAGGGTAAAGCTTGATGCGAACGTTGCAGATGAAAACCTCCGAACCGCTATTGCGGAAGCAGGGTATGACCTGAAAGAAATTCTGTAACGCCAGTAACACTGTGAAAACTGAAAATGTCCGCCATGCGTTCTGCACGGCGGACATTATTTTATTCTTCGCTCAATTGTTCTAGTTTCTTCTGATCCGTGATCTCTATCGTACCCCGCGACAGCTTGACCATGCCTTCATTCTGGAAATAGCGCAGCATACGGGTGACCACCTCGCGGGGATTGCCCATATGATTGCCAATGATCTCATGGGTGATTTTCAGTTCGTTCGTGCCT
>JAFUPO010000390.1 GCA_017481185.1 Clostridia bacterium
GAGCAGCCCTCCTGAGCGCCCTTCATGAACAGGAGCGATCCGCGCCGCCCCTGACCCTTTTGTGGGGCGGGGTCAGCCCTTGGGCAGACGTTTGCCTGCCCGCCTGGAACATTAATGTGGGCCTGTTTCTGGAAAGCCTCGCCCTTTGCCTGCCCCGGCTTTACCCCTGGGAAAAGGGGCTGGAGCGCGCCCGGTATTTTCTCTCCGGCATCGGTTTGGGCCCGCACCTGAAGGGGTATCGCTACCTGGTTTGGATGACTGCCGCAGCCTTGGGCAACCCCGCCCTTTTAAATGCCGTTACCCTCACCCTGTATCCCCGAGCGGCTCAGGCCTTTCACACCTCCGCAGCAGCGGTGGAGCGGTGCGTTCGCCATGCCATTGAAGCCCTGTGGAGCCACGGGGATCTGAATACCTTGGAGGCCTATTTCGGCCAAACGGTGGATCCGGAGCGGGGCAAGCCCACCAACCGTGAATTTCTGGCCATGGCCCGGGAGCATTGCCGATTTTAGCCTGTGTAAAAAAGCATCCGTTCTGGTGCCAACCTTTCCGAGATATGGTATAATGGGAGTATCCCTTTGGAAAGGAGGCTGCCTTTTGATGCATCTTTGGGAACGGCTGAAGGACTGGAATCTGCGCATGAACGGCCTGCCCCGCAAGCTGGCGCTGGTGGCCGCGGTGCTGGCTGCCTGCTATTTATTAATCGCACTTTTTCCCCTGTGCTGGCCCTTTGTGCTGGCGCTGTGTTTTGCCCTGCTGATGGAGCCCCTGGTGCGGCTGTTGCGCCAGGCCCTGGCCAAATGCCGCCTGGGCAATACCCTGGCCACCCTAACGGGGATGCTGGCGGTTTTCGGGCTGATCGGCTATGTAAGCATCGCTGCCGTCAGCCGCCTGGCTCGGGAGCTATTGGACCTGGCCCGGTCCATGCCCCAATTGATCGTGGATTTTTCCGGCACGGTAACGGCATGGCTCTCCCAGCTTTATACGAACTTTGCCTATATGCTGCCGGAGAACTTTATGGCCCTGGCAGACAGCGCCCTAAACCAGGCGGGCAAGGAGCTTATGGGCTTTGCCACCTCTTTGTCTGCCGCCATTGCCTCCGGAGCCTTTGACACGGCTGTTTCCCTGCCAGCGGCTCTTTTGACCGTGGTGCTCACGGTCATGGCGACCTATTATTTAAGCGCAGACCGGCAGCGCATCCTGAGCTTTTTGAACCGCACCTTCCCCGAAAGCGTATGCCAGTGGGCCCTGCGGATGAAGAACGGCATCTTCAAGGCGCTCTTTGGGCAGATAAAATCCCAGGCGCTGGTATCGTTGCTGATTACCCTAACGGTGCTGGCAGGCCTGCTTTTGCAGAACAAGCCCTACTGGCTGCTCATTGGCCTCATCATCGGCGTGGCAGACGCTTTGCCCATTGTGGGCGCAGGGCTGTTTTTAATCCCCTGGGCTCTATTTGGCTTTGTGACCGGGGATATGACCACCGGCATCGGCATGGCGCTTTTGTATGTGGCCACAATCCTGGTGCGGCAAATCTTTGAGCCCCGCATTGTGGGCAAAAACCTGGGGCTTTATCCCCTGGCCACCATGATGGCCATCTTTGCCGGTTACCAGCTCATGGGCTTTATCGGGATGCTGGCAGGCCCAGTGATCCTCAATATCTGCCGGGTGGTGCTGGAGGCCGACCGTGAAGCAAAACAAAACCAATAAAAACGCCAAAAAGAAGCAGCAAACCCCTTGCAATTCAGCAAAAACCCTGCTATAATCTTTTATTGGCACATCCTTGCGTTGCACAGCGATGCAACGCCATAAGTCCAAGAGGAGGTGAAAAGTATGAATAGGTATGAACTGACCTACATCATCGACACCGCGCTGGAAGAATCCGCTCGCAAGGAATTGATTGAGAAATTCAACCAGCTGATCGTGGCCAATGGTGGCGAGGTTGAGAAGGTTGATGAGTGGGGCAAGCGCCGCCTGGCCTACGCCATCGACTACAAGACCGAAGGCTACTACGTGCTGACCACTTTCAAGGCGAACCCTGATGTACCCCGCGAGATCGAGCGTAACCTGCAGATCAACGACAGCGTAATCCGCTATCTGGTGGTCAAGCTGGAGGAGAAGAAGCACAGCGTTAAGCCCCGCCCCGTGCGTGTGGCTGCTCCCGTCGCCGCTCCCGTGGCTGAGGAAGCTCCCGCTGTGGAAGCCGCTCCCGCTGATGCCCAGTAAGGCACACTGAAAAGGAAGAGTAACGATGAACAAATTGACCATTATCGGCAACCTGACCCGCGATCCTGAACTGCGCACCACCCAAACGGGCGTTTCTGTGTGCACCTTCACCGTGGCTGTCAACCGCCGCCGCTACGGCCAAAACCAGGGCCAGCCGGAAGCTGATTTCTTCCGGGTCAGCGCCTGGCGTCAGCTGGGCGAGAACTGCCAGAAGTATCTGGCAAAGGGCCGCAAGGTCTGCGTCATGGGCCCTGTGTCTGTGCAGACCTATGAGGGCAAGGATGGTCAGACCCGTGCTTCCCTTGAGGTAACTGCCGATGACGTTGAGTTCCTCTCCTCCCGTCAGGATGACGGCGCCATGGGCGCTGCGCCTGCCCCCGCTCCCGCTGCCAGCAGTGCCATGAGCGGCGGCTTCATGCAGGTGGATGAGGACGAACTGCCCTTTTAACGCTTAATAGAAGGAGGTACTTCATAATGTCTGAAGATCGTGGCGAAAGAAGGCCCCGTCCCCGTGGCGGCCGCAAGCCCCGTCGTAAGGTTTGCAGCTTCTGCGTGGATAAGATCGAATATATCGACTACAAGGACGTTAATCGTCTTCGCCGTTTCACCAACGAGCGCGGCAAGATTCTGCCCCGCCGTATGAGCGGCAACTGCGCCAAGCATCAGCGCCAGCTGTCTGAAGCCATCAAACGCGCCCGTGCCATCGCTTTGATGCCCTTCACCGTGGACTGATAACAAGCGAGTTAAAGCCCCTGATATGCCAAGCATATCGGGGGCTTTTTTTAATCAATCGCGTAAAGCCGCAAAAGGCAGCGTAAAGCTGCGCAAAAAAACGCGAGAGCGGGGCTGCAAAAAGACCCGCTCTCGCCAATTGATGTCTTACGCCTCGTTTTCCTCGAGAAATTTTTCCAGCTTGCGCTTGACTCGCTGGAGGGCATTGTCGATGGATTTCACATGGCGGCCCAGGTTCTGGGCGATTTCCTGATAGCTTTTGCCATCCAGATAGGCGGCCAGCACCTCCTGCTCCAGGGAGGAAAGCACCTCGTCGATCTTCTCCCGGATGGCAGCCAGATCCTCCTGGGAGATGATCAATTCCTCCGGGTTGGAGGCCCGACTCTAGATGATCACATCCAGCAGCGTTCGATCAGACTCCTCATCGTAGAGGGGCTTGTTCAAAGATACGTAGCTGTTTAAGGGAATGTGCTTTTGCCGGGTGGCTGTTTTAATGGCCGTAATGATCTGCCGGGTGATGCACAATTCCGCAAAGGCCCTAAAGGAGGATAGCTTATCCGGCTTAAAATCCCGGATGGCCTTGTACAGGCCGATCATGCCCTCCTGCACGATGTCCTCATGGTCCGCGCCGATAAGGAAATAGCTGCGGGCCTTGGAGCGCACAAAATTTTTATACTTATTCAGCAGAAATTCAAGGGCTTCCCCATCCCCGGCCTGGGCGCTGATGACCATTTCCTCATCCGCGCCGGGATCGTAGGGGAGCTCCTTGAGCTCCTCCTGCTCTTTGGGTTCCTCAAACTGACTCATGGTTATCTACCTCGGCGTAATTTTTCCAGCTCCTCCTGCTGGCGTGGGGTTAAATGATTCCACAGGGGGCTGCGCTGGAGGCCCTGCTGGGCCTTGTGATCTGCCAGCCCCTGTTTGGGGATGTGCTCCATCTCCCGCAAAAGCTCACGGGCGGAGAGGCGCACCGCGCCCACCGAAAGGATCTGGCTCTGCTCCAGGCCGTCGGAGGTGGCCACCCGCACCTGGCGGTACTTGGGGGCCAGAGCAGCCTGGCGCTCAATATAGGTGTCCGCCGTTTCCCCCTTCTTGGTGAACACCACCCGGGCATGGGGAAAGACCTCCTCGGTCCTCATCAGGCGGTCGGATTGGTGGGCGTCAAAAACCAAAACGACCTCCTCGCCGGTATAGCCGCCGTAATCCTCCATGAGCCGAAGGAGCCGATCCCGGCTCTCATCCAGGCTCCAGCCCGCTTGATGGGCCTTTTTCCAAGCCCCGATGATGTTGTAGCCGTCTACCAACAGAAGGGGCTTCATGGCTTAACCCCTTTTGCCCATGACCGCGTACATCAGGATGCCCGCAGCCACGGAGGCGTTTAAGGAGTCGATGTGGCCCTTCATGGGCAGGGAAACGATCTTGTCGCACTGCTCGGCTACCAGGCGGGAAATGCCCTCGCCCTCCGCGCCGATGACCAGGCCCACAGGGCCTGAGAAATCCACCTTGCGGTAATCCTCCCCGTCCATGGCGGCGGCGTAGAACCACAGGCCCTTCTTTTTCAGATCCTCCAGGGTGCGGGAACGGTTCACCACCCGGGCCACCTTGGTATATTCCATCGCGCCGGCAGAGGCCTTCACGGCGGCAGGGGTCAGGCCCACGCTGCGGCGCTGGGGCACGATAACGCCGTGGGCGCCTGCGCACTCGGCGCTGCGGATGATAGCGCCCAGGTTGTGGGGATCGGTAATGCCGTCCAAGAGAATAATGAAGGGATCCTCGCCCTTCTCCTGGGCAGCAGCGAGAATATCCTCCACCGTGGCGTACTGGAAGGCGGAGGCAAAGGCCACCAGGCCCTGATGATTGCGGGTAATTTCATCCAGGCGGGTGCGCTCCACCTCCTGCACGGGGATGTGGCGCTCCTTGGCCATCATCACGATTTCACGGGCGGAGCCGGAAAGTTCGCCCTTGGCCACCAGCAGCTTTTCCAAATCGCGGCCGCTCTTCAAAGCCTCCCGGATAGGGTTGCGGCCGGTGAGCAGGTTCTCCTGCTCCTGAGGCTCCTCCCGCACAGGGGCGGGGGCTGCCTTGGACACATACTCAAAATCCTTGTAGGAGGGTGCCTCAGCCTGGGGGCCAAAGCGCTTCTGGGCGGGGGTAGCGGGCCGAGCGCTTGCCTTGAAGGCGGGCTTTGCAAAGGGCTTGCGGTCAGAGGAGAACTTTTTCTCCCCGTAGGGCTTTTTTTCGCCGTAGGGCTTTTTTTCGCCGTAGGGCTTGCGCTCGCCCTCCTTGTGGAAGCTGCTCTTGTAGCTGTCCTTATAGGCGGGCTTGCGGCCGGAGTAGTGGGTGCCCTCGTCGTCCCAGGAGCCGGCGGCGGCATAATCGGTCTTTTTGTGATTCTTCTTATCGTTGAAATCCTTGTAGTAAGCCATCTTTGTTTATCCTTCCATATCCTTTAACAGTTTTTCACGTTCCTGGCGCACCGCGATCATTTTGCCGCAGGTCTTTTCTCCCTGATTACAGGCGCCCCTTAGGCAATCGGGGCCTGCGTCTTTGAAAAGCTCCGGGGCTACCTCCAGGCAGAGCCTGTGCATCCGGGTGGCCATTTCCCGAATTTCCCACTGGGCCCGGTTGCACATACGCAGGCTGAAGAAGTGCCTAAGTTCCCGCACGTTCATGGTCACCATCAGCCGGGTCTCGCAGGCCCCGGGCAAAACGAACCGGGCGTCCTCATTGGAGCCTTCTCCCTGGCCCAGTTTTTCCTGCCAGGCGGTATACCATGCGTGGATCTGATCCATCTGCCGGGCGTACTCCGCTTGGGCTTCCTCCCCCAAAGCGGCGATCTTGGGGGGCACGATGTAGCCAAAGCCCTTTTCGTAGGAAACGTAGCGCTGGCTCTGCACGCTGAAGGAGGCCAGCCGGTGGCGGGTCAATTGGGCTAAAAGCACTCGGCTCACCCCCTCCACCCCAAAGGTGAAGCAAGCGTGCTCCATTACGGAGAGATGCCCCATATCCAGAAGGCTTTTCACAAACCGACTCTGGTCTTGGCTCTCCACCTTTTCCCTGAGGGTATCCACCGTGGCGCGGCTGTAGCACAGCCGGGCGCCCAGGGCGCAGACCTCCTGGGGCTCCAGGGTGTGGCGGATAAGGATCACCTTCATGTCAGCCTTGGGCATGGTTTATTCCTCCTTGGAAAAGCTTTGGCTAAACAGTTCATCCAGCCTGTCATCCTGGCCGGTGAGGTACAGATACCCCATAAGGGCCTCCAGCCCCGTGGCAGCGGCATAGGCTGCCGGATCCTGGTGCTTGGGGGCTGCGTGGCGGGCGTGGGCATTGCGCCCCCGGCGAAAGATGTCCTCCTCCGCTTCGGTCAAAAGGGGCAAAAGCCTTTGAACTGCCTGGCTCTGGGCTGTGGCGTTGACCCGAGCGGTGGCCATCTGGTGCAATTTGTGCACGTTATGGCCGGTAAGGATCAACTGGCTGCGAACCATCAGATCCCACACCGTATCAC
>JAFUPO010000028.1 GCA_017481185.1 Clostridia bacterium
AAAACAGCATTGCGGAAACACCGTATTTCAGTGCGTTTGCTCTCTTTTATATAAACCGACCGGCTATCTTTTGAGTATGCCTAAAGGCACGATGGCGAGTTGGCAGGTGTGATGAACTTGGAGGCAAACACTGCGTCCAAGGGCGTATTGGTGGGCATCTCCTCCGGCGCAGCCCTGTGGGCAGCCATCCAGCTGGCCCAGCGGCCGGAAAACGAGGGCAAGACCATCGTGGTGCTTCTCCCCGATACCGGCGACCGCTACCTGTCCACCCCGCTGTTTACGGTCTGAACCGTTGAAAAACCTACCTTGCCCGTGGTATAATAAAGGCAGGGAGGCGATAGGATGCTGATTTCCACCCGGGGCCGCTATGCCCTGCGAGTTTTAACCGACCTGGCGGAAAACCAGGGAGCAGGCTATATCCCCATGAAGGATGTGGCCCAGCGCCAGGGCATTTCGCTCAAATACCTGGAGCGCATCCTGCCGGTGCTGGCCAAAAACCAGTACATCGAGGGCGTGCAGGGGAAGGGCGGCGGCTATAAGCTGACCCGAAGCCCCGAGGCTTACCGGGTGGGGGATATTCTCCGCCTCACCGAGGGGGATTTAGCCCCCGTGGCCTGCCTGGAGCCCGATGCCAAACCCTGCCCCCGGGCCCAAAGCTGCCCTACCCTTCAAATGTGGACGGATTTTCACAAATTGATCAACGACCACTTTGACGGCATCACCCTGGCAGACCTGATGAAAAAGTAAATGAAATGCCTCCCCGCCTGGGGAGGCATTTCATTTACGGATCAATCCTTTTCGCCAGCACCAGGGCGGCCTCCTCCGCTTCTTCCTTAAAGCGGTTCACCACCACCGGCTCCCGAACCACGATGTTGCGGTTTTGATCGTCAATATACAGGGGCACAAACTTTAATTCCTTGCCCGTGCGCTTTAGATACATTTCTCCCAGAGACAGGAAGCCCGTGTAGATCTTGCACGGCGCCTTATCGTACTCGGCGGCGTAGTCCACATCCGGCCACACCATCACGCTTTCGCCCTGCTGAAGCCACTTTAGGGCCTCCCGCATGGTTTTGATGGCCTGGCTGTCCCGGTGGACGGGGATAGCCTTCATGCTCTTTTCCAGCCACACGGTCACCAGCGCAGTAACCCAGGCCGCCAGGCTGCGCTTTTTAGGCGACTTCCCCTGCCGGGCGGAAAAGGTGTATTCTCTAAAATGCTTGTAGGCGGTCTGTCGGTTAAAAAAGATGGCCAGGCTCATGGGATGGGCCTCTTGGCCCAGCCACTTTACCAGGGCATAGGTGCCCCGCATTTTCAAATGCCGGCACACGTACACCACCGGCTCCCCCTGGGGCACCGCATCGCAGGTGTACCGGGGCTGAATCAGTCGGGCCACCCAGCGGATGCTGCGCACAAAGGGCCCGTAAACCCTCGGCCCCGCGGTTTTTGCCATGCTGCTCCCTCCCCTTCCATGATACCACCATTATGCACCCAAACAATAAAAGAATCAAGTTTCTCTTTTCCTTTTCTCCTTCTTCTTATATAATAAAGGCAGCTTTCTCAAAGGAGAACGTTTATGAAAAGGTTATTGGCCGCCCTGCTGGTACTGATGCTGCTCTTCTCCTCCGCCCTGGCTGAGCGCTACGGGCAGGATACCACCCCCATCACCATCGACGGGGTTCGGGCAGCCTTTTTTGACGCCCAGGGCAATTATATCCCCGCCCTCAATATAAACGGCCTTACCTACGTGCCTGTGGAGGCTTTCAGCCAGGCCGCCGGGCTGGATGTGACCCTGACCGGCAAAATCATCACCTTGAACGGCGTACCCCTGGGCCTCTTTGACGAACAGGGCAATTATCTGCCCCCTGTGGAGGAAGCAGGCATATTGTACGTGCCGCTGGTTCCCTTTGCCGCCGCTGCGGGCCTGGCTATCCAGGCGGATGAAACCGGCTATGCCATCACCCGGATGGGTGGGGGCGTCGCCGTGCCCGCAGCCCAGCAGCCGGAAACGGTGAAGGTGCCCCTGTCCGAACACAACTTTACCCAGTATTTCAGCGTGAAGTTTGATACCGAAAACTTTACCAACTATCAACAGAATCTTAGGGTCGGCACCAGCCTCGTTCCCCAGCAGAACTGGCAGGTGGACTATGTGCTCAACGTCACCGCCCTGACCCGCCACCCCTATGAAAACGTGAAGTTCACCGCCTTCAACTACGCCGCCGATTACATGAAGGATACCAACATTGGCGGCCCCTATTTTTCTGACCTGACCATGCCCCAGGGGGGCCTTTTGACCAAGCGGGAAACCGAAAACGGCAGCTATCTGGGCTACAACTATCTGAGCAGCAGCAATCCCCGCATCCTGTCCACCGCCCCTGGGGATTACGGCGTGCGCTATGTTTCCGGCTATATGCTCCTGCCCTATGAGGAGGGGATGCAGGCCCTCAGCGCCCTGTACAAAAAAGCCCAAACCTACATGACCCAGGAAAAGTATGACGAGGCTGCCAGCCTCTTCAAATCCCTGGGGGATTATGAGGAGGCGGCCCAGAAGGCCAAAGAGGCCGAAAGCGCCAAACAGGCGCAGGGAGAGGCCCGCAAGCAGGCTGCTTACGAAAAGGCTCTGGCTGATCTGCAAAACGGCGACTACGAGGCCGCCGAATCCGGCTTCGGCAACTTGGGCAGCTATAAGGACAGCCGTGTGAAGCTGAACGAAGTGCGCGAATTAAAAGAAGAAAAGCGTCTGGCCGAAGAGGAGGCCCAGCGCCTGGCCGCCTACGAAGCTGCCATCCAGTTGGAAAAGGACGGCGATTACATCGCCGCCGCCGAGGCCTTTGCCGCCCTGGGGGATTACAAGGATTCCCCTCAGCGGGTGGAAGCCCTCGCCGTGCAAAAGGTCCTGCAGGAAGCCCAGGCCCTCATGGCTCAGGATCAGTACGACAAATACGTCGCCGCTGGAAAGCTGCTACAGGCCCTGTCCGACAGCGAGCAGGCCCAGGCCCTTTTGCGCACCTGCAACGTGCGCACCGCCCGCCCCCAGCAAGGCTATAACCCCCAGGACGTTACCCCTCAGGGCACCTATTTTGCTATTTCCAGTCTCAATCCCAGCTGCCTGATGGATGTTAAGGGCAATCTCCTCACCGAGGAGGGCCTTTTCCAAACGGTGGGCGACTGGCAGGATGGCCTCTGCCGCGTCATGAACAGCGCCAATCTGTGGGGCTATATGAACCCCATGGGCGAAATGGTTATCCCCTTTCAGTACACCGAGGCCCAGCACTTCCACCAGGGCAAGGCACTGGTGAAGAAAAACAATAGCGCCTACGTGATCGACACCACCGGTCAGGTGGTGGCCGAACTGCCCGCTAAAAAGAACCGCACCTATCTGTCCTACATGGGCGAGGATCTGGTGGCCTTCAACGACAACGGCAAGCGGGGCATCATTAACCTCAAGGGCAAGGTGGTTTTAAAGGGCAAGTACACCAATACCCTTGGGAATTTTGAGTATGGTTTGGCCGTGGCCAGCAACAAAAAGAACTATAAAACCTCCTACGCCATCATCAACCCCAAGGGCAAAGAAGTGGTAAAGCTGGGCAAATTGAACCAGCCGACGGTGCTTGCCGAAAATATGCTGGTCAACCAGCTGGGCACCCAGCGGGCGGCCATCGTTGATTTGAAGGGCAAAACCCTGCTGACGCCCTCCGGCAATGTCCATTCCATCAGCCGGACGGGAGATGTGATCGTTACCTGGACCAACTCCGACGTGTGGAGCGTTTATGATTTGAATCTAAACCTGCTCGTTTCCGCCCAGTGCGACTGGCTCAAGGTGGGTGATCAGAGCCAGGTTTTCGCAGTGAAGAAGGACGGGGTCTGCCAGCTGTACCGCTTCTCAGACCCCTCCACCCCCCTGTTGGAAAAGGGCGCTTATGAAATCTTCCTCTCCCCTGACTCCCCCTACGTGGTTGTGCAGCGTCAGGAAGGCGGCGGCTTCTTCATTTACGACAGCGACGGCAGGCTGATCCACTAAGGAGGCTCTATGAAGCTTTACTTTGATCTGCTCTTTACCTTTGCCAAAATCGGCCTGTTTACCTTCGGGGGCGGCTACGCCATGCTGGCTCTCATTGAAAACGCCGTGGTAACGGAGAAAAAGTGGCTCACCCACGAGGAAATGATGAACGTCATCGTGGTGGCGGAGTCCACCCCCGGGCCCATCGCCATCAACTGCGCCACCTACACCGGCTTCAAGCAAAAGGGGCTTATGGGCGCCCTCTTTGCCACGGTGGGCATGGTGCTGCCCGCCTTTGTGATCCTCTTTGCCATCTCTCAGTTTTTTGACAATTTTCTGGAGATCAAAGCCGTTGCCAGCGCCTTTTTAGGCATCAAGTGCGCCGTGGGCCTTTTGATTCTTCAAGCAGGGCTGACCATGACCCGGAAAATGAAAAAGAAAACGCCCCTGACCCTGGGCATCGTCATTCTTTCCGCCGGGGCGCTGCTCCTGGCTGAAATCTTCAGCGTGAACCTTTCCACCATTCTGGTGATGCTTGCGGGGGGCCTCGTTAGCCTTAGCCTTGCCCTCCTGGGAAAGGAGGCTGCCTGATGCTTTGGGAGCTGTTTCTAAGCTTCCTCAAGGTGGGCTGCTTCGCCTTCGGCGGGGCCTACGGGGCCATCCCCCTGGTACGGGAGGTGACCCTTTCCCAGGGCTGGCTCACAGAGGAAGCCTTTACCTACATGATCGCCGTATCTGAATCCACCCCCGGCTCCATCATGATCAGCATGGCCGCCTACGTGGGGGGCGACCAGGCAGGGCTGTTGGGAGCCCTGGCCGCCAGCGCGGGCGTGGTGCTGCCCTCCTTTGTGGTGATCATTCTGGTCATGGGCCTGTTCAACAGCCTGCTTAAGCACCGGTATTTCCGGGCCCTTCTGGGCGGCATGACCCCGGCCATTATCGGCATCGTGTGGGCCACGGGCCTGACCATGACCCTTTCTTCTGTTCTGCCCCAGCAGGCGCTGGATGCAAGGGCCCTGCTCATCACCCTCATCCTGGGGGCATTGATGCTTTTGTGGAAGCCCCTCTTCAAAAAGAAGCTGCCGCCCATCGGGCTTATCTGCTTTGCCGCTCTTTTAGGCATGGCTGTGTACGGCATATAAACGGAGGTGTAACTCATGCGCAAGCGCATCGCTGCGATGCTTCTGGCGATTCTGCTGCTTTGGGCGCAGCCTGCCTTTGCCCATGCAGAGGATGCGGCTGCCCTTGACGATGAGGCAGTGGATCTTTGTATCCAGGAGGGCCGGTATGGCGACGCCATCACTCTTCTCATGTCCTCAGACAGCGAAAAGGTGGCTGCCTATTACTTCAAAATTGCCGAAAAATATTTGGATGAAAACAAAATGGCCGAGCTGGTCGCCCTGTTCAAGCGGGCCTCCCAAAGCCCCAATGCTGCCGAGGATTTCCTGGAGCCCCTGTATCAAAAGGCGGTGCTGTTTGCAGCCTCCGGCAATCTCCTGTCAGCCTCCCAGCCGCATCTGAAAGCCTTTCAGCTCTTCACCCTCCTGGGGGATTATAAGGACAGCGCCGAAAAGGCTGCCGCTGCTTACAAGGTGATCCACGCTGCCCCTGCCACCGCCACGCCCACCGCAAGCCCTGCCGCGCCCAAGGCTTCCG
>JAFUPO010000391.1 GCA_017481185.1 Clostridia bacterium
AGAGGCGTCTTGGTCAAAAGATAGCCGCGCTTCTGCTCTTCATCTTCAATCCAGCGCTGACGCAGCTGAATGACGCGCGCGCCCTTGGGCAGAAGGATGGGCAGGCCCTGACCTACGCTGTCCACGGTGGTGAAGTATTCCAGCTCGCGGCCCAGCGTGTTGTGATCCCGCTTGCGGGCCTCCTCCTGCTGTTTGATGTAAGCGTCCAGATTTTCCTTAGAATCAAAGGCCGTGCCATAGATGCGCTGGAGCATCTTGTTCTTTTCGGAGCCGCGCCAGTAAGCGCCAGCCACCTGAGTCAGCTTCACTGCCTTGATTTTGCCAGTGGAGGGCAGGTGGGGACCGGCGCACAGGTCGGTGAAATCCCCCTGCTTGTAGAAGGAGATCACAGCATCCTCAGGCAGATCCTGGATCAGCTCGACCTTATAAGGCTCGCCCTTTTCTTCCATCAGGGCGATGGCTTCTGCCCGGGGCAGCTCAAAGCGCTCCAAGCGATCATTCTTCTTGAGGATCTTCTGCATTTCTTTTTCGATCTTCTGCAGATCCTGGGGGGTGAAGGCCTCCTCCACATCAAAGTCATAATAGAAGCCGTTGTCAATAGCGGGACCGATGGCCAGCTTGGCGTTGGGGTCCAGGCGCTTCACAGCCTGGGCCAGCACATGGCTGGCGGTGTGGCGGTAGACCCGCTTGGCCTCGTCGCTTTCAAAGGTCAAAAGCTCCAGGTCGCAGTCCTCCTCAATGGGCTGCCAGAGCTCCACAATTTTTTCGCCGTTGATCTTGGCGCACAGGGCCTTCTTTTTCAGATCCTGGCTCAGTTGACCGGCGATCTCCAAAGGGGTCACGCCCTTGTCAAACTCCCTGACGTTTCCTTGCAGCGTAATCTTCATTTTTCTTCCTCCTTGATGAAAATGTCTGGGGCAAACAAGGCCTTGGAGAAATAAAAAACGCCCGTCCCATCTGCTGGGACGGACGATACACTCATCCGCGGTTCCACCCTGCTTGTCTAAAACCACTGTTCGCCGCTGTATCGCGCAGCCCGCGCCCCCTATCGAAGGATGGTATCCTCTGCCGCTTTCCCTGCGAAGGCTTTCAGCCTCTGACCTCCGCTCTCTGATGGTTCCCCGGCATGGCGTGTTCCTTGTCATTTAAGGGATGGTCAAAGTATACCGCGAAGCCTTCCGTTTGTCAATCAGCTTTTTGCCTTGGGGGCCAGGTTGGAAAGGATCATCCCCGCGATGCCGCCCCCGGCGATGCCCATGCCCAGATCGGCCAGATAAGCCGTTAAAGACGCCTGCTGCCCGGTGAGCAGCCCATAGACGGCCACGCCTGCGCCCATATACAAAAGCCCCACGCAGGCCCCGCGAATCAGCCCGTTCTCCCCAGCCCGTCCCACGCAGACCCAGCAACCAATGAGAATGGAAGCCAGCTTGATCACCTGGTTGACGATGCGAATCACCTGGTCTGAGGGCTTAAGCCACTGCATCAATAGGGAAAACACCAACACCATCACGCCGGTGGCTAATACGGCGATCCCCAGCCCCTTCAATACCTTGGTCCAGCCGCTGGAAGCTTTGCGCCCGGAGCGGCGCTTATAGGTTTTCGCCTGTGCCATTTTTTCATGAACCTCCCCTGTGCGTTTGCCCTATGAATATGCCTGAATTCCTTGGCATATGTCGCCAATTTGAAATGAGCGGCAGGGACGGCAAAACCTTTGTAGAATTAAATGGGTAAACAAATTCTTTCAATTATTAAGGAGGTCCGCTATGCAGATCGCCATTCCTTATGGTCACACCACCCAAACCCTGACCTTGCCCGATGAGCGGGTCAAAGCCATCCTTACGCCCCAGAGCCAACGGGCTGATATTCCCTTTGCGGAGCAGCAGGCCATGGTGCTCAAGGCCCTTGAAAACCCCATTGGCTCCCCCCGCCTTAAGGATCTGTGCCAGGATAAGAGCCGTGTGCTGGTGATCATTTCAGACCACACCCGCCCGGTGCCCAGCCAGGTGAGCCTGCCCCTGATTTTGAAGGAGATCCGTCAGGGGAATCCTGAGGCTGAGATCCGCATCCTCATCGCCACGGGGATGCACCGAGCTACCACCCATGAAGAAATCCTAAACAAGGTTGGCCCCGAAATTGCCGCCAGTGAAACCATCATCAACCACGATTCCACTAAGGACGAGGAGATGGTCTTTAAAGGCA
>JAFUPO010000392.1 GCA_017481185.1 Clostridia bacterium
AGGCCACGCTATCGCCACCTGCATCCGGATGCCGCACACTCAGATTAAACGGGTCTCGGTGATCCCATCCAGCCGAGGGGCGGCAGGATATGTGATGTCCGTGCCGGAGGACCGATTGTTTCAACGGCGCAGAGATCTGGAGGATCATCTGGTGGTGGTGCTGGCCGGGCGCGCGGCAGAAGAAACAGCCTATGGGCCCCAGGGCGTAACCACGGGGGCGGCGGGTGATTTGCAAAAAGCATATCAGCTGGCCCTTGATATGGTTTCCAAGTGGGGTATGAGCCCATCAGGCCAGGTGATGGAGCCATCGGCTCGGCAGCAGGAGGCGGCCTCCTGCCTGGTGGAGGATGCCTATCGGCAAGCGATGGAGATTATAAAAGAGCATAGGCTGGCTTGGCTCAAGCTCCGCGAGGAACTGATGAAACGCGAAACGCTGAGCGGCGATCAAGTGCGATCTATTGTTGAAATATAAACCCCTTTGACGAAAAGGACTGGTAAATTGCACGAAGATGGAGTATAATAACAAATAATGCAAACTGATGCAAAGGGGGTGGTCTGCTTGCGGCGGTTTTTATTGTGCTTGCTGGCGATAATGCTGATTGTTTCAAACGGCAATTTCGCCTTGGCACAGGAGGCGGCAGCCTACACGATTGCAGGCTTTGACGGCGACGGTGTGAATCACGACTGGGCCACCAACCAGTTTTTTCAGAGGATGAATGAGCGCACCGGCGTGACCTTTGATTACCAACAATATAGCGATTATAACGCTTGGGCCCAGGCCAAGGCTGAGATGCTTCGGTCAGGCAACCTACCGGATATGCTTTTCAAGGCGGAAATGAGCCAGCAGGAGATTGCAGCTTTTGTCCAACAGGGGCTGCTTTTGGATCTGGCCCCACTGCTGGCGCAGCACGCGCCCAATGCCTACCGCTACATTCAGGAAAACGCAGCTGTGCGGGCTGGCGTCGTTCAGCCGGATGGCGGGATCTACACCCTGCCTAACCTCAACGATCTGCCTAACAACAATGTGATCTGGGTCAACAGCCGTTGGCTTGAAGCGGTAAAGATGGAAATGCCCACGGATGCGGCTTCTTTCCGGGCGGTGCTGGAAGCGTTTAAAACCAAGGATCCTAACGGCAATGGTCGGCAGGATGAAGTGCCTATGACGTTTCTGGGCCTTTGGGATCTTAAGTTCTTGGGCCACGCCTTCGGGCTGATCGCCAATGACTATAACCTATTTGTAGACGAGCAGGGTAAAGTGCAGCATTTGGCCTTGGCGCCCCAGTTCCGCCCCTTTGTAGAGTGGCTGCGGGATCTGTATCAGGATGGGCTGCTGGATAAGCGAGGCTTCACCACGGTGGATGCGCTGCGCAAAGTGACTGAAGAAAACGCCGAGAGCACCTATGGGATGCTGATGGGCACCACAACGATGAACCTGCTGCCCTATGCGGATACTGCCGATTATCAGGTTATGATGCCGTTGGTTTTTGAAGGCAAGCAGATCTATCGCGATCTTGTGGGAACGGTTTTTCCGGGGGCTTTTGCCCTGTCGGCTGACTGCCCTGAACCCGAAACGCTTCTGGCCTGGATCGATACCCTTTACACAGAGGAAGGCGCGCGCCTGGCCTTAGCCGGCGAAGAAGGCGTGGACTACGAAGTGGATCCTGCCGACGGCGTGTGGGAATGGATGGGCGATATTTCTGTTCGCGGCCAGCAGATCATCCAGGAGGTTACCATTTCAGAAAGCGGGCATCTGCCCTGGCGCTATCCGGTAGAGTTTCAATTGCGCTATGGAGATCGCCAGTCCGTTGCTGTTATGGAGCAGCTCAGCCAGCTGCGCAAGTATACGCAGATGCCTTATCCCTTGGTGTTCATGGATGAAGAAAACCTGAACAGGGCGAACGCCTTGCAGTATGAATTGGGCTTGTATCTGGATACGCAGGTAAGCCGATTCATCATCGGTGAAACGGCACTCACTGACGAGAACTGGCAAAGCTTTCTGGATACGCTGGCAGCCAAGGGCCTGAATGAATTTTTGATCATTTGGCAAAATGCCCTTTAACCGTTGCAACTCTCAATAATGATACAGAAGGATGGACGAGCGCATGAATCAGTACGCAGAAATGATCCGAAACCTGAAAACGCCTGAGGTAATGGAACGATTGATTCGCCTCTATGGCAACCGGGATGGAATGTTGGTCGCCCAAAATGCCCGATACGCAAGAATGCTCAAGAAGCATGAGGAGTTGTTTAATACAACAGAGCCGGTCTATCTGATCAGCGCGCCGGGGCGCACGGAGATTGGCGGCAATCACACGGATCACAACAGCGGTAAAGTGCTGGCAGCCTCGGTAAACCTGGATACCCTGGCGGCTGTTTCCAGCCGTGACGACATGGAAGTAACCGTTCACTCCGAAGGCTATGGGCCTATCACGGTGGATTTGAGCGATTTAACGGCGCGCAAGGAAGAAGAAGGGACCACCGCCTCTCTGGTTCGCGGCGTGGCAGCTCGTATGAAGGAGCTGGGCTACAAAATCGGCGGCTTTGACGCTGCGGTCACCTCCTCCGTTGGCTCCGGCAGCGGCCTGAGTTCTTCCGCTGCTTTTGAGGTTATGGTGTGCGCCATTTTTGATAAGCTGTATAATGGCTGGACGGTGGATTACAAAACCCAGGCAATGATCGCCCAGTATGCAGAAAATGTTTACTTTGGCAAGCCCAGCGGCCTTTTGGATCAGATGGCTTCGGCCACTGGTGGCTTGGTGTTTATTGATTTCAAACATACGCAGGCTAAGGTAAAGCCTGTTGCCTATGACTTTGCGCAGAAAGGCTATTCTCTGGTGGTTGTGAACACCGGCGGCAGCCACGCGGGACTGACGGATCACTATGCGGCCATCCCTGCTGAAATGCGTCAGGTAGCCGCCTGCTTTGGCGAGAAGTGCCTTAGGGCAATCCGCTCTGAGCAGTTTTTTCAGGAGATCGGCGCCGTGCGTGAAAAGGTTACCGACCGGGCGCTGATGCGTGCCATTCACTACTTTACCGAGAATATGCGGGTGGATCGCCAGGTGGAGGCCATCGAAAAGGACGATATGAACGCCTTCATGAAAGAGATCATCGCCTCTGGCCGCTCCAGCTTCATGTATTTGCAGAATGTGTATGCCGATCCCGGGCAGCAGCAGCTGTCTTTGGCGCTGTCCATTGCAGAATATCTGCTGGAAGGGAAGGGCGCATGGCGCGTTCATGGCGGCGGTTTCGCCGGCACAACTTTGAACTTTGTGCCTAACGATTGCCTGAACGCCTTTATCGAGAAGATGGATAGCGTCTTTGGCCAGCGTGCCTGTCAGGTGCTGGATATCCGCCCCGAGGGCGCAGCCTGCCTGGAGCTTTAATCAGGTGTTGACAGAGTGAACAGCCCATGATATGATGATAGCGGTTCCAACAACTGCATGAATCTTGAAGCTTCTTCGGGGCAGGGTGAAATTCCCTACCGGCGGTAAAGCCCGCGAACTGCATCAATGATGCGGCCGATCTGGTGCAATTCCAGAGCCGACAGTAAAGTCTGGATGTGAGAAGAACGCGAAAAATGTGCTTTTTTCGCCCCTGATCAGCTTTAAAAGAGCTTCAGGGGCGTGCATATTTTAGGAGGTATGCGGTATGAAGACCCGGTTCGACACCCAGACCCTGACCCGTATTGCGGTTCTTTCCGCCCTAAGCGCAGTGCTGTTCTGCATTGAGGTGCCCGTGATTCTGTTCTACAAGCTGGACTTTAGCAATCTGCCGGTGCTCCTGGGGGCGTTTTCCATGGGCCCGGTGGCTGGTGCGATCATTTTAGCCATCAAGTCCCTGACCGGTCTTTTGCACTCTGGCACCGGCGGCGTAGGCGAGTTGGCTGATTTCATCCAGGGCTTGGCCTATATGCTTCCCGCTGCCTTAATTTACCTGAAAAACAAGAGCCGCAAAACGGCCCTGGGCGGGATGTGCGTAGGCACTGTGGCCATGGTGGCGGCTGGCATCCTTTCTAATGTGTATATTCTGGTTCCCTTGCTGATGCCGGTGGAGCAGGTGGTGTTGATGGCGCAGAAGATAATTCCCGCTGTGCAGAACATTTGGCATTTCGCTTTCTTAGTGGTGGCTCCCTTCAATCTGCTCAAGGGCGTAGTCATCGCAGTGGTAACCTTTATTCTTTACAAGCATCTCTCGCCCTTGCTCCATGGCAAGGTGCGCAGGGCGTAACGTTAAGGAGCTGACCCAAGGTTGGAATATGTTACCAATTCACCTGAACAGACCCGTTCTCTGGGTGCAAGGCTGGCAAAAGCCCTGCGCCCGGGGGACGTTGTCCTTCTTTTGGGAGATATGGGCGCCGGCAAAAGTGAGTTAAGCCGCGGCATTGCTCGCGGCTTGGGGATTGATGGGCCGGTGCCCAGCCCAACCTTCACCATCATGCAGGCCTATGATCAGGGCCGATGCCCTTTGTATCACTTCGACTGGTATCGCTTGGAATCCAGCGAAGAGCTTTACGAGATGGGATTGGAGGAATATCTGGGCGGCGACGGCATTGCCCTGGTGGAATGGCCTTCTCAGGCCTGGGACGCTGTGCCTGAAACCTATCTTGAAGCAACCCTTACGCCGGATGAATCCGCAGAGAAGCGAACCATCACCCTTCGCGGCGTTGGCGGCTTTCACCCCTTGACGGGAATGGAGGAAACAAAATGAATCTTCTGGCAATGGATACCTCCGGCCCCGTGGCTGGGGTCAGCATCATAAAGAATGATCAAGTGGTTTATGAGGCGATGGCGGTAAATCAGTTCACCCACTCCGTGAGCATGATGCCCATGGTGGAGGAGGCGCTGAACCACGCCGGCATGGTCTTGCAGCAAATGGATGCCCTGGCAGTAACCGTAGGCCCTGGTTCCTTTACCGGCGTTCGCATTGGGGTATCAACGGTAAAGGGAATGGCCCACGGGTTGGGCAAACCTTGCATTCCGGTGGATGCGCTGGAAGCGCTGGCCTTTTCCGCTCCCTTTTTTGAGGGTGTTATGTGCCCTATTCAGGATGCCCGGGCAGGTCAGGTCTATGGGGCTGCCTTTCGTTGGCACAACGGCGAGCTGGAGCGGCTGATGCCCGATAGCGCTTTGAAGCTGGAGGAGTATCTGGCCCAGCTTCTATCCCTTGGCGTTCGTTTCTGGTTTACGGGAGACGGGCTGAATCGCTACCGTGAAGCAATTGCAGCAAAGCTGGGCGAAAGAGCTGTGCTGGCTCCTGAGGCCTTGTGCTATCTGCGGCCAGGTTGCGCTGCAGCGCTGGCGTTGGAAAAGCGTGACGAGGCAGTTGACTATCTGAGCCTTGCCCCCCTCTATCTGCGCGCGCCTCAGGCCCAGCGGGAGCGGGAAGCACGGGAGGCGCGCAATGGCTGATGTGATCATTCGGCGGATGACGCTGGCAGATGTTTCGGCAGTTCACCAAATCGAGCACAGCACCTTTCCCACGCCCTGGAGCCTGGACTCCTTTGAAAAAGAGGCAGTGAACCCCTGCGCACGGTATTTGGTAGCTGAATTGCAGGGGCAGGTCATCGGCTTTGCGGGGGTTTGGCTGGTGCTGGATGAGGGGCACGTGACCAATATCGCCATTGCGCAGGATCATCGGGGCAAGGGCTATGGCAGGGCGCTGACCCAGGCGCTTTTACAGTATGCCGCCAATTTAGGAACAGCCTATGTGACCTTGGAGGTGCGCCGCAGCAATGAGCGAGCGCAGAATCTTTACAGGAGTCTCGGCTTTATTTCCGTAGGTGTGCGCAAACGCTATTATGAGGATAACGGCGAGGATGCTTTTCTTATGGTAAATCAGTCGCTTCCCGAAGCTCAAGAAGACTTTGAGGAGCCAGAAACGGTATACGAATGAAAGGGTCGGCCGGTGGCCGATCCCTTTTTAATGTCTAGGCCTTTGTCGCAGCCGTGTAGAGGTCTGTGATTTGGCGGGGGTATTTATCACTTGCCCCAAAGTGGAAAAGCGGGAGCCGTGACAAGGACACTCCCAAACATTTGAGGCATTGCGATAGACCAAGCGACAGCCCATATGAGGGCATCGCGGACGATTGAAGCGCAGGATCCCCTTGGCATAGGAAACGGCTGTTTCCATATTGCGCGCAGCCAAAGGCGGAAGGCTGCCAAGGTGCGGCCTTTGAGGCAGCAGAATCTCGCTTTCATCCAGCGGTGCGCCCAGCACATGGCGGGTCATCGCCTCAGCGGCTGCATAGCTATTGGTCATCCCCCACTTTTGAAAACCGGCAGCAATGAGGACGGAAGGAGCTTTCGGACTAATGGGGCCCACATAGGGCAAATGGTCAGCTGTGAAGCAGTCCTCCCCCTGCCAAAGGCTGATAGACTTGCATCCGGGAAACATATGCTGAGCCATGTGATCCAAATGGCGCTCAAAGGGATAGGCGGGGCGGCTGCCGCACTTCACGTCAAAGCCTCCCAAGAGAGTATATCCGTGAGCACGGCGCAGGGAATAACCCTCTGGGGCCGCGCGTTTGAAGAGCCCATCAAAGGGCGTTGTATTTTCAAGGGCCGCAACCCACCCGAGGCGCTGAGTCAAGCGGAAGCAATAGCCTCCGGGG
>JAFUPO010000029.1 GCA_017481185.1 Clostridia bacterium
CACATCCACCCGCGAAAGTGCAAACCCAAGGCCCAGGCAGGTAAGGATGCATAGAATCCCGCCGCCGATGCTCCCAAGTCCTTTCCACAAGGGCCAAGCAAGCAAAAGCCCAAGGGCGCCGCCCCCCGCGTGGGTTTGCTGGCACATCAGGTAGCCCCGCTCCAGCATCTTAATAAAGCTATCCGGCGCCGCCTGGAGCGCATCACGCTGGTTTACCAACCGCAGATAATCCAGCATGGCATAAGCGGTTCGGCTTTCTGCATCCCAAACCTGTGAAAAGAGATTAATTGCTGAAAGGGCAAATAAACCCATGAGAAACGCCAGCACAAAGGGCCTCCAGGGAGCTTTTTGCCGCGCCGACATCAAGCACAGCACCCCTGCCCAAAGGGCAAATACCGTCATTAAAAGCCCCAGTCCGCCCGCAAGTCCAGCTGTCCCTTCGGCTATTATCTCAAAAATTGCGCCGTCCATAAGCTGCGTTTCAGCCAAAAAAACCAATACGCCCAAAGCAATTAAAACGATGCCCAGAATACTTCGCAGCATCAGGGATTCAGAGGTATAGGTTTTGGCTGCTGCTTTCTTTTTTCCATTTCCCTTAGGGGGCATTTGTGTTCCTCCTAGATGCCGATCATTTCAACACCTGAACGCTGACCAGCAATCCTTCTTCATCATAATGCAGGCGAAGCATATTCTCGCCAAAGGTATAATAGTCGCTGACGCCCGCAGGTAAAAGATAATCTGCCGCGTCATAATCATTCAAAGATATGCTGGATCCTGGCTGTCCCAGCAGCGCTGTACATTCTTCACGGAGGGTCACGCCAGGCTGCACGCCAAAGAGATTTACCCTGTCGGCTCTAAGGCCTAACACCAGGCTGTTGTGGTAGTCATCAGTCAAAGCATCCGTCAGAAGCCACACATCCCGCATCTGCCCTGCTTCCATCTGAAAAAAACGGCCGCCTGGATAATAATCCGGATCGCTCAGCAGGCGATACTTCTCCAGCCAAGGCATCAGAGGATCGCCCAGTTGCGGGGCAATTCCCGGCAAGCAGCCTGCCGCCACTGTCTCAACGATACGCTCCTTGGTGTTTGCCTTAACCGTCAAATCCTCAAGCGCGCCAAGGGCCGCCAGAAGCCCGGTTGCGCTTGTATCCAGGTGTTCTTTCAGCTCATAGTAAAAAAAGGTCACGCTGCCGCAATAGCCCGAAAAGTAGCTAAACTGATCAGCAGGGTAGTAAAAGGTAATATCCTCGCCTGTTAAGTAGAATTCATTAAGAGGCAGCGGAAGAACCTGGCCGCTTTCCAGATAGCTGGAAACGTTGGGCTCCACCCTTTCCTGGCAGATAGCTTCCATTTGGGCTATTGCTGCCTCAACGTTTGTAAAGAGCTGATCAAGCAGAATCTTCTGACCGGTTTGCAAATCAATTGAAACAGTGGCGTAGCTCTGCTTGCCATCCTCCACAGCTGAAACAACGATCGACAGCACATCGCCCATAAGGGTAGCCTCGTAATCCGACTGAACCTGAGCAAATGGGCTGGATACGCTTTCAAGCAGCGTTTGGATGCCACATTCCTCCACGATCGCTTGATTGACCAGCGTCTGCACCAGCGCATCAGGATGGCCATCCAAACGAGGATAAACCACCTTTCCGCCTTGATCCTCAATGGTGATAGGCACCAGCCTCGGCGTTCCCTCAGCCTGAACACACACAGGCGCGCACATTAGGCACACAAGTAGCAGCATCGCTATACACAGCAGTTTTCGGCTCATATCCACACCTCCTTGGATCTTATATTGTACAACAGAAATCCCACCAAAGTAAAGCCCGCGTTGCTGGATATAAATAACAGCAGAGAGGGGATCCTTTGATTTTGAAAGGATCCCCTCTCTTTATTGGGTGATTTTTTACAACTCGAACTCTACCACGGGCATTTGTTTTGACAGTTCAAAGGATTTGCCATGAACGACTCCCGCCAAACCATCGCCCTTTTCCAGCGATAGGACACAGGCGTGAGCGTTCACGCTTAAGCGAACCAGGCTGCCGCGGTAAAGGAATTTAAAGGCATAACCCTTCCAGCATTTAGGCAGGAAGGGGGCGAAGGAGATCCCCTCCACCGTGCGCATCCCTGCAAAGCCTTGCGCGATGGCCAGCCAGCTGCCCGACATGGAAGTGATGTGCAAGCCATCCTCCGTGTCGTTATTGATATTATCCAAATCCAGGCGAGCTGTACGCTGGTACATCTCAACCGCCTTATCCTGATAGCCAATTTCAGCCGCCAGGATGCTGTGCACACAGGGCGA
>JAFUPO010000393.1 GCA_017481185.1 Clostridia bacterium
CCAGAATCAGGAAAGACGCACAGAATACGCTTGCCCTTAAAGGCCTTGCGCTGAGCCACCAGCGCGGCGGCATGGAGGGCCGCGCCGGAGGTGATGCCGCAAAGAAGCCCCTCCTGGCGGGCCAGGCAACGGCAGGCATTGAAGGCGTCTTCCTCCTTGACGGGGATCACTTCGTCGTAAACGCTGGTATCCAGCGCCTTGGGCACAAAGCCTGCCCCGATGCCCTGGAGGCCATGAGGGCCGGGCTTGCCGCCAGAAAGCACCGGGCTGCCCGCAGGTTCAACGGCCACAATGTGCAGATTGGGCAGGGCTTCCTTTAAACGCCTGCCCACGCCGGTGATGGTGCCGCCGGTGCCTACGCCGCAAACCAGCACAGCCAGGTTGCCTGCCACATCAGCCAGGATTTCCTGAGCGGTGGTTTCGTAATGGATCTGCGGGTTGGCGGGGTTTTCAAACTGCATGGGCATAAAAGCCCCGGGAATACTTTTTAGCAGCTCCTGCGCCTTTTGAATGGAGCCGGCCATCCCCTGGCTGCCAGGGGTGAGCACCAGCTCCGCCCCCAAGGCGGAAAGGAGCATCCGCCGCTCTTTGGACATGGTTTCCGGCATGGTGAGGATCAGGCGATAGCCCCGGCTGGCGCAGGTAAAGGCCAGCCCCACGCCAGTGTTGCCGCTGGTGGGCTCAATCACCGTGCCTCCGGGGAGCAGCACGCCTCGGCGCTCAGCATCCTCAATCATGGCGCAGCCCACCCGATCCTTGGCGGAGGAGAGGGGGTTAAAGCATTCCAATTTGGCCAGCAGCTGGGCGGGCACACGATTCTGCCGAGCATAGCGGTTCAGTTGCAGGATGGGGGTTTGACCAATCAGGTCAGTGAGGCGTTGATAAATCATAAGGAGCCTCCTTAACGGAAATAACGGTTCTGGGGCTTGGGCACCCGGCTGCCCCGGATGCGCTTGCCATGAAAAATGCGGCGAAGGATGCGCCAGATCAGGTACAGCCCAATGAAGGGTGACAGGCACATGAGAATGAACTCCACATTGATGGGCGGGAAGGGGTTAGGATCTGCATAGGTGGCCTCAATGATCTCCTCAATGGTCTTGGGCGCGTCAGTTCGCTTTTCAATGCTGCGCCCGGCAGTGAGGCTGTATTCAATGGCCTCGCCCTCATCGGTAAAGTAGGTGAGGGTGCCCATCTCCTCTCCGTAAGCGATGGGGCAGGTGAATTCTCTGGTGTATTCGATCAGCACCAGCTGCCTCAGCTGTCGTGACATGGCTTCCGCCTGATCCTTAGTGCAGATGATGGTAGCATCTGCCGATTCATCCTTGGGCTTGATGTTCAATTGCAGGCGGCCCAGGTTGGAATCCTCCAAAGAGAAGCCGGAGGTTTCCACGGTGATGGGGTTCATTTGGTAGAGGATCATGGGATCAACTGCCGTGTATTGGCTGAAGCCGTATTCCATCATCTTCTGGGTATCTGTAAAGCGGGCATTGTCACCGCTGTAAAAAACCACAGAGATAAGGTTTACACCGTTGCGGGAGGCGCTGCCTACATAGCAGTAGCCGGCAGCCAGGGTATTGCCGGTTTTGATGCCGTTGCCGAAGGCGTAAAAGTTGGCAGCCCGGTCGCCCTCAGAGGCCTGATTGATGAAATAGTTATTGCTGGTCAAGGCCCGGGCCCTGGACATATTGGTTTTGGGCAGGGTATAGGAGGTGGTGGAGCATAGGGTGCGGAAGGTGGAATTCTCCATAGCTTCCCGGGCAATGATGGCCATATCCCGGGCGGTGGTGTAGTGAGCGGAGTCGTGGATGCCTGAAGGATTGGTGAAATGGGTGTTGGTGCAGCCCAGCACCCGGGCGGTGCTGTTCATCAGGTCTGCAAAGGCGGGGATGCTGCCGCTGATATGCTCGGCTACCGCATTGGCGCCATCGTTGGCAGACATAACCATGGTGGCGTAAAGCAGGTCTTTTAAATTAATTTCCTCCCCGGCTTGAAGCTTGGCCTTCACATAGCCTGAGGGGACGCTTTCCACCGCGTTGGCAGAAACGGTCACCGTATCATCAAGGTTGCCCATCATCAGGGCCAGCAGCACCGTGAGGATCTTGGTGGTGGAGGCCGGGTACATGGGATCATCTGCATTTTTTTCAAAAATAACCTCGCCGGTTTCAGCCTCAATCAAAATGGCAGACTTGGCGCGGATCATGCCATCATTGAAGTTTTCTGGATGCTCGGGATCCCAGGTGGCATCCTCCAATTCTGGCAGGCGGAAAACAATTTCCTCGCCCAGGGCCATTGCGGGCAGCAGCAAACAGGCCATCAGCAAACACAAAATGCGTTTCAAAGCCATGAAGCCGCCCCCTTCCTGCAATAAGTCATAATAAAAGAGTATACCACGTTTTGCCCCCCTTGTACAGGGAACAAGGTGTAAAAACAGCCGTATAAAAGGAAGATCGGCAGCCTATCCTACCCAAGACGGAAAGGAGTGAAGACAATGAACGTTGTTATTTGGCTGGTCTTTGGCGCGCTGGCTGTGTGGCTGGCCAGCATCATCATGGGCACGGATGCCCGTATGGGTGCAGGCGGCAACATTCTTTACGGTATTCTGGGCAGCGTGGTGGGCGGCTTTTTAGCGTCGCTGCTGGGCTTGGGCAGCGTAACGGGGTTCAACCTCTCCAGCCTGCTTATTGCTGTGGCCGGAGCCTGCCTGTGCCTGCTGGTGGTCAATATGTTAGGCCGCGCCAGGGGGTAGGCTGAGATATGTTTTGCGAGAGGGAAATGTTCTTGAAAGAAAGTCTCCCTCTCGCGCTCCCCCTTCAAAGAACTTTATTATTCGTTTTATTTGAGTTTTAAGCCAGAATAGTATGCTTTATTTTCAAAAGGGTTTTCATGAGAGCGCGGGAGAGGGCCTTTCTTTTGCAAAAGAAAGACCCTCTCTCGCTTATTAAATCAACATTTGTCCGCTCTTGATGGGGCGGTCCAGGCGGGATTCCACGTAGGTTTTGAGCAGATGGAAGGGGGCGTGGCTGTCCTGGAGGGTTAGGTAGGCATCGGGGCCGCTGCTTAGAGCGGCTCTGAGCCATTGGGGCTGCTCCGGGGGCAAAGGCCGCTGACTGGGAGGCAGGCAGCTGCGGCAGAGGAGCCCCCCGGCCTTGTCATTCCATCCTGCCGGCTCCTCTTCCGCTAGGCGGCGGCCGCAGCTGACGCAATGGTGC
>JAFUPO010000394.1 GCA_017481185.1 Clostridia bacterium
CACCGGTCGATCCAGGCAGGTCAGGCCATCGGCCTCACAAAAAACTGCACGATCACCGAACCCATACCGCTCCACCAGTGCCCGGCCCTTGGCCAGGGCAGGCGCGCTGATGTCGCTAACGATCATCCGCTCCGCCTTGCCGCAAGCCAGCAAATGCAAGGGCAAGCGGCCATGATCACAGCCCACGTCAGCGCCCCACTTGCAGGGGGGGAACATATTATAGGCGGTTTGGAGCCGTTCATCAAGCTTGGGCAGCAGCATACAATGCCTCCTTGTATAAAAGAAGGGGGAACCAACAGGTTCCCCCGAATGATCAATCCAGGTAATCCTTAAGTTTCTTGGACCGGCTGGGATGGCGCAGCTTGCGCAGGGCCTTTGCCTCGATCTGGCGGATGCGCTCACGGGTCACATTGAACTCCTTGCCAACTTCCTCCAGGGTGCGCTGGCGGCCATCATCCAGGCCGAAGCGCAGGCGCAGAACCTTTTCCTCCCGGGGGGTCAGGGTATCCAATACGTCCAGCAGCTGCTCCTTCATCAGGGCAAAGGAGGCGGCCTCCGCAGGAGCAGGGGCATCGTCATCGGGGATGAAGTCGCCCAGGTGGCTGTCCTCCTCCTCACCGATGGGCGTTTCAAGGGATACGGGCTCCTGGGCGATCTTAATGATCTCTCGCACCTTGCCCTCAGAGATGTTCATCACCTTGGCGATCTCCTCAGGGGTGGGCTCACGGCCATACTCCTGCAAGAGCTGGCGTGAAACGCGGATGAGCTTATTGATGGTTTCTACCATGTGCACCGGGATGCGGATGGTGCGGGCCTGGTCCGCGATGGCGCGGGTGATGGCCTGACGGATCCACCAGGTAGCATAGGTGGAAAACTTGTAGCCTTTGCGGTAATCGAACTTTTCAACCGCCTTGATAAGGCCCAGGTTGCCCTCCTGGATCAGATCCAAAAACAGCATCCCACGACCTACATAGCGCTTGGCGATGGAAACCACCAGGCGCAGGTTCGCCTCTGAGAGCTTGCGCTTGGCATCCTCATCCCCCTCCTCCATCCGCTTGGCGATCTCAATTTCCTCGTCAGCAGTCAGAAGGGGCACCTTACCGATCTCCTTCAAATACATACGCACCGGGTCATCGATGCTTACGCCCTCGGGCACAGAAAGATCCAGCTTTTCAACGGGTTCCTGCACCGGCTCAGCCTCGGGGGGATCGCTCTCGTTCACCACTTCAACGCCCAGCGCCTCAAAGGTTTCCAGTATTTTATCAAATTGATCCGGCTCAATCTCAAACTCCATCAGCTGGTTCATGATGTCCTTATAGGTCATCGTGCCCTTGGCTTTTCCCTGCTCATAAAGCTCATTGAGTTTGGTCTGCCGGGCATCAGGCGTCATGCTCAAACTAAATCCTCCCCTTATTTTAGGCGGCGCCGCCATATCACCTGGCGGACTTTAACTGGCTTCGGCGCTTCATTAGCGCCTGAGCCTCCTGAATTGCAGCAAGCTTCTCCTCTCCTTGGAGGGAGGGCATCTGCTCGGTAATTGTTTTTAATCTTTCTTCAA
>JAFUPO010000395.1 GCA_017481185.1 Clostridia bacterium
ATCATCCAGCCCGAAATACTGAAAATCAGGATGAAGCTTCACGCCCTTTAAGCCCAGGGCCATGATGCGATCCAATTCTTTTTCCATTTCCGGGTGATCGGGATGGGTAGAGCCGAACCCAATCAACAGGTCAGGATGGGCCTGCACACTGGCATGGATAAAATCATTAATGTTATGTGCCCGCTCCCAGGTCACTGCCACAGAGTGAACCAAAAAACGGCTGATGCCCGCAGCTTGCCCGGCGCTCAGCAGCGATCCCAACGTTCCATCCAGATCCATGGGGATCTCATAAAACTCGCCAATGGAGCGGGCTGCCTTTTGCGCAATAGCATCCGGATAAATATGTGCATGGGTATCAATAATGGTCATGCTGCCACTTCCTTATAAAAATACACCTTTTCTTTATACAATAAGAAAAGGTGTACTGTCAAGGCAAATTCAGCTGCCCAACGGCTCTTTTAATGTTTTAATTATGCTTCAGGCCATTCTCCATCAAACACGAAGGCTGCCGGCCCGGTCTGATAAAGATGATTGTCCTGAGCATCCCACACCACTTGTAATTCGCCGCCTTTGAGTTTTACCGTAACCTCCCGGTCTGCCCGACCGGAAAGAACCGCTGCCACCACACAGGCACAAGCGCCAGTGCCGCAGGCCAGGGTCTCCCCTGCGCCCCGCTCCCACACGCGCATTTCCAGCCGCTTGCGGCTGGGGATGGCCAAAAACTCCGTGTTGGTACGATTGGGAAACAGCGGATGGTTTTCAAACATAGGGCCCAGGTTGGGCAGATCCACCAATTCAGGATCGTCTACAAAAACCACGCAGTGCGGATTACCCATGCTGACACAACTGATCTGATAGCTGCGGCCGCCCATCTGCATACGATGGTTAATCACCGCCTCGCCAGGCATATCCACCGGCACCAGCCGGGGGTTCAGCTCTGGCGACCCCATATCCACCGTTACGCTCTCCACCTGACCGTTCTTCACGTGCAGGTCCAGTACTCTCAGGCCCGCCTTGGTCATAATGGTCACCTGGGTTTTATCCGTCAGACCCCGATCATATACATACTTGCCGGTACACCGAATTGCATTGCCGCACATTTCGGCTTCAGATCCGTCGGCATTGAAAATACGCATGGCAAAATCAGCCACATCGCTGGCCTCGATGAGCACCAATCCATCGGAGCCCACGCCAAAATGCGGCTGACTCATAGCCCGGGCTAGGCTGGCCGGATCAGCCACCGTTTCAAGTGTGGTATCCACATAAATATAGTCGTTTCCGATGCCCTGCATCTTGGTAAACCGCATGATGACCTCCCCTTTCATGGGTTAAAAGCAGCTTGAATATTTATTATACGTCATTTTTCACAAAATCGCTACCCTTTGACGCAAAAAAATTGAGCGTTTTTGATTTTTACAAAGTGATAATTGACGCACTCCCCTCACTGCCATTATAATATCATTAAGCTCATGGTTCACCATGATCCGATGTGCCCAGAACAATACTGGAGGAATTTTTCCATGAACAAAAGCATTGCCCTGATCCTGGCCTTGATCCTGTGTGCTGAGCCTACCTGTATGTTTGCTCAGGGCATCCAGCAGCCTGGCATCCAACAGCCAGGGATTCAGCAACCTGGGGTTCAGCAACCCGGCATCCAGCAGCCGGTGGCACAACCCGCTCAAACGGAAGAACCCGCTCAGGCCGCCGCGCCTGTCTATCTAGCCAACGGCTTGCTGGCTCCTGGTTCAGAACCTGTGATTGAAAAGGATCATGCAGGTGGCCACTGGCTTTATGTTGACGACGCTTTAAAGGTTGAGATTACCCGTTATCAGCTCACGTCCCCCAAGCTCACCTATTACATCGCTGATATCGTCTGCGCAGAGGGCGAATATATGCGCACCTACTCCTACAATCAGGAGCGGCCTGGCCGAACCAACGGCCGTCCGGAGGATATGGCTAAGGAGCACAAGGCTGTGTATGCCCAGAGCGGCGACTTCTACTCCTACCGCATCTCCCATGATCAAACAGTGGGCATCATCATCCGTGATGGAGAGATCCTCAACAAAAAGACCTATAAGCGGCTGACCAAGCCCAATCTGCCTGACCTGTCCAACCTGGCCTTGTTCCCCGACGGCACCCTTTCCGTGCATCGCTACAATGAGTACACGGCCCAGGATTATATCGATCAGGGCGCTACGGATGTGCTGGCCTTTGGCCCCATCCTGATTAAGGATGGCGAGATCAACGCCGACGTATACACCAACTTCACCTATGAAGAACCTCGCAACGCCTTGGGCACCATTGAACCCGGCCATTATGTGGGGATGTTGGTGGAGGGCCGCATGGATCATTCTGACGGCTGCGGCCTGAAATTTATGGCTGAAACGCTTAAGGAGCTTGGCTGCACCGATGCCATGAATCTGGACGGCGGCGGCACGGCGGCCATGGTTTTCATGGGCGAAAGTGTCCAGATGGGCAACGATGGCTCCGTGCGCTCCAGCGAACGGGCCGTACCGGATATCCTGGCCGTGGGCACCTATGACTAAGACTGAGCCCATCACAAAGTCGCCGCATAACCTGCGGCGGCTTTTTTATGCAACGTACAAGTGCAACAGACTTTCAAAAACGCCGCAGCAGCGGAAAAGCGATGCCTTCAGACGCGGATTTTTTGAAAAAAGTGACTCTGTCACAGGGTCTGTTACCCCCGAAATCCTTGATTTATGAGGGTTTTGGGCCTTACTGTAACGAAGTTTTCCAAAAAGACTTGAAAATTACAATAAGGCTAAATGTAAAAACAAAAGTCTTTTGACCTCTGCACCACGTTTTCGTTCCATTCCCCGGCAGTCACTGAAAACACGCCCGCCGGTGTGGTATGATAGGTGTAGGGCGGCTGTTGAGCGAGTTAAGAACTAAGGGTTTTAGTTTGTCACATCCGCCCGGCCGGCTGAGCCGCCGGTCAGTGCCCGAAGGGGCGAACGCCCTTTGCATGGTTGTTCCCGGGTGAAACGTTTCCAATGCATATGAAATCTCCTCTGCTCAATATACCATTGGGGCGGATCCTGTATCCGCACGCCAGGCTGCTCCTGAAGGGCGAACGCCTTTCCCACAGTTCCCTCCGGGTGAAACGTTTCCAGTGCATATGAAATTTCCTCTGCTCAGTATACCGTAGGGGCGGATCCTGTATCCGCTCGCCAGGCTGCTCCTGAAGGGCGAACGCCTTTCCCACAGTTTCCTCCGGGTGAAACGTTTCAGAAGCATATGGAACTCCCTCTGCTCAACATACCGTAGGGGCGGATCCTGTATCCGCCCGCCAGGCTACGCTTAATGCGGCAGTCGTCTCCGTTCCAGTTATTTCCGGGTGGGTCGGCGCAATTCAGACCCCTCCAGCACGGTGTGCATACAAAAGCGGCTTCCCCAAAATGGGAAGCCGCTCTTTGTTATTTTTTTGCTTCGCTGTCCGTCAGCGTATACCCGATGGTTACCAGGATGGGCTGCCGATAATCGCCGAAGCTCTCGCCAAAGAGGCTAACGCCCCCCTTACATTCGGCATCCTCCTTGATGCCGATGCTCAGGGACACAAATAGGCCGTCTGTCAGGTTTAAGTCATCCAACGTCGCTGCGCCTACCTGTGTGCCTGCCATGAAGGTGCCCATTCTGTTCACCCGCCAGCTTTTAAGCATCCCAAACTGGGTGGCAGAGTCCGGCCATCAAGCCGGGCAAAACTGTCCACGGCGACCGCCAAAATCCCCTGGGCTGCGCCAGGTGGTCAGCTCATGGCCGTTGACCCAAAGGGTGATGTCGCTGGGCCATTCGTTGCGGTAGTACGGCGCTTCAGAGTACAACTCCATAGAGCAATCCAGATAGGTGATTTCTGCGCCTTTGGGGAGCATTACCGGAAACCGATACTCCAGATAACCAGACCGGAACCACAAATGTTGGGCCGTTCCATGCTCCGGCAGATAGAAAGAGCGGGGATCATCCTCAACGCCGATATAGCCGCTTTCCGAAACGATGCCGCAGGTGCGCTCTACCTGGCACTGAGTATAGCTGCCAATAGGAAGTGGAATGACCAGCTCATTGGTCAATGTCTCAACCCGCTGAGGGCGAAAAAGCGTAATATCCAGCGTATCAACGCAGCGAAAACACAATTTCATCGCGCCTCGGGCCCCTGCCCGCAGCTCGGTGGTGATAAGCCCCGCTTCCTCCAGGATGCGCACATTTAGCGCAATGGTAGAAAGGGGCTGGTCCATGGCCTGCGCCAGCTCATTCACCCGCATCCCTCGCTGGGTCAAATGCTTGATAATCCCCAGCCGCAATTCGGTTGACAGGGCATGGCACACCTTGCTCAGCTGCTTTGGCTTATCAATAGACAGCTGCAAATATTTGGTGATGTCCGGCGCAGGCATGGATTTCCTCCTTTAGCGCAGCAGATCGTGGATCTTTTTCAGCCGATCAGGATCCACCTTGAACTCGCGATCAACGGTCATGATACCGTTCTGCTCCTGCTCAACATCGGTGAGCTGGGTATAGCAGAAACCGCTGAACAGGCCGCTTTCCGCGATGGTGCGAATCAGATCCTCATAGTCGTCCAGGAATTCATCGGTGCTCTGGGCCGTGTTGTAGCCCCAGCTATCGCCCTCTCCCTGGCCCAGGGCCATGCCGCCGTATTCGGAGAGGATCACAGGCTGGCCTTCGTATTTATAGCCTTCGGCAAAAGCCTGGTGATGCTCGCAGAGGGTGGAGCGGCTGAGGGTGTCCAGATCCTTCAAATTATCCTTGAACACCTTACGCATATGCTTATCGTTGGGGCCGCCGTGCTGATAGCTGTGCAGCGCCACGATGTCGGTATAGGTCATCTCCCAGCCGTCGTTGGAAACAACGGGGCGGGTGCCGTCTACAGCGTGAGCCATGGCATACAGAGCATTGGCGTACTGCTGCTGGTGCTTGTCCAAACGGATGGCAGGCACGCCCCAGCTTTCGTTGAGCACATCCCAGCAAACAATGGAGGGGTGGTTGTAGTCACGGGCCAGCAACTCCAACCATTCCTTCATGTGACGGGTGGCAGACAATTCATCATACCGATAGAAGCTGGCTGTTGCGCCCCAAACCATGAAGCCCAGCTTATCCGCCCAGTAGAGGAAGCGGGGATCTTCCACCTTCTCATGCTTGCGGCAGCCGTTGAAGCCCATGGCCTTGGCCTTTTCAATATCCACCTTAAAGGCGTCGGTGTTGGGGGCGGTGAGCAGGCAACCGGGCCAGTAGCCTTGGTCCAGCACCAGCTTCTGGGGGCAGGGATGGTTGTTCAGATACACCCGGCCGTTGACGCAGTTGACCTTACGCATACCAAAGTAGCTCTGCACGGTATCAGTAACCTGGCCATCCACCAGCACCTTGGCTTCCATATCAAACAGGGTGGGGCTGTCAGGAGACCAGCACAGACCGTTGTTGAAATGGGTTCCAGCAATCACCTGGCCCTTAAGGATGTCCAAAGAAACCAGGGTGCGCTGGTCATACAGGGTCACGGTGGCCTGAGCGGCGGGCACGCCCTCCAGGCTGGCGGTGAGGCTCACCTGGCAGGGCAGCGGGCAGGTATCCTCTACCTCAATAGCCACTTCCAGGGTGCCGTGATCCACATCGGGGGTGTAGCGCAGCTTCTGCAAAGAAGCCTTAGGAACAGGCTCCATCCACACGGTCTGCCAGATGCCTGTGGTAGGGGTGTAGAAGATCCAGTGACCCTTGCCCTTCCAGGTCTGCTTGCCCCGGGGAATACGCTCGTCGTTGGGCCGGTCAGAAACTTCCACCTTCAGGCTCTGTTCGCTGCCGGGCACCAGATAATCGTTCAGATCCACATGGAAACCGATCTGGCCGCCTTCATGGTGGGCAGCCATATGGCCGTTGATGAACACCTTGGCTTCATAGTCCACCGCATTGAAGTGGAGGCGGATAATATCCGCCTCCCACTCCTGAGGAATATGAAGCGTGCGCTCATAAGTGATCTTGCCTTCGGGCAGGGGCTTGCCGATGCCGCTGGCCTCACACTGATACACATAGGGAACGTTGATCACGCCTGTTTCGCCGTTGGGCAGCTTATAGTTCCAGGTGCCGTCGAGGCAAACATAAGCTTCACGGCGGAATTGCGGGCGCGGATAATCAAAGCTCATGAGCGTCCGCTCCTTTCAATTATTCCAGATCCAGTACGTTGACCTTATCGATGGTCAGGTTCACTTCGTGGCCCATCTCAGGCATACGCACGCCGTTGTACAGCTTGTCGATGTTCAGCATCTGGCCGTTCACTTCCACGCCGTAGCGGATGATGTTGCCGTGGGGGATGTAGGACTTCACGACGCCCTTGAGGTGGTAAGCGTCATCAGAAGCGCCTTCATCATTCACGCGGATGATTTCGGGGCGGATGGCCACGATGCGCTTCTCGGGATCCTTGCCGAAGATAGCCTTGAACTGATCGGCCTGCAGGATGTTGTAGTTGCCGATGAAGGAAGCAGCGAAGTGAGACTTGGGATTGGTGTACAGATCCATCGCCTTGTCAGCCTGCTCAATGTGGCCCACGTTGAACAGGAAGATGCGGTCAGACATCACGATAGCTTCGTCCTGGTCATGGGTAACGAACAGGGTGGTGATCTTCAGTTCACGCTGAATACGACGAATCTCGATCTGCAGGCTGCGGCGCAGAAGAGCGTCGATAGCGGAGAGAGGTTCGTCCAGCAGCAGAACCTTGGGAGCCATCACGATGGCGCGGGCCAGAGCCACACGCTGCTGCTGACCGCCGGAGAGCTGACGGGGATACTGCTTGCCCTTGTTGGCCAGACCCACGATGTCAAGCACGTTCTTGACCTTCTCAGCGATCTCCTTCTTATCCATTTTCATGATCTTGAGGCCGAACGCAACGTTCTGCTCAACGGTCATGTTGGGGAACAGGGAGTACTGCTGGAAAACCATACCGACCTGGCGCTTCTGGGGAGGCATATCGGTAACATCCTGACCGTTCAGGAAAATCTTGCCGCTGGTGGTCTGCTCCAAACCGGAGAGGCAGCGCAGCAGG